>JABMRB010000877.1 GCA_013202865.1 Candidatus Nealsoniibacteriota bacterium
GATGGTCATCACCTGCTGCAGGTCGCCGTCCACGCGATAGCGGACCCGCATGGCCGGAATCTGCGGTTCGAGGTGGATGTCGCTGGCGCCGGTGTTGATCGCGCCCACCAGGATCGCCCGGACCAGCCGAACCACCGGGGCATCGTTGTCCTCGGCGTTTACCGTCTCGGTCTCGGTTTCCGTTGCCCGTTCGTTCGTCTCCAGGTCGGCCAGTTTCATGTCGACAATGGTCTGCCGCGCGACGACCCGCTCATCGAAACCACGCTCCAGAGATGCCTGGACTTCACCTTCCAAGGCAACCACGGGCTCGACGCGATAGCCGGTGATCAATTCAGCTTCGGAGATCGTTTCGATGTCGTCCGGGGCGACCATAGCCAACGTCAGGACCCCCTTCTCGGCCGCGATAGGTACGGATAGGCGCGATCGGGCAAGGTCTTCCGGCAAGAGCCTCGCAACCTGGGGGTTGACGGCTTCGGGCGTCAGACGCCGAAAGGGAACCTCGAATTGCTCTTGCAGTGCCGCGCCGAGTTGGTCGGTCGTTATGATTCCCCGGCGTACCAGGATGAAACCGAGCATGCCCCCCTTTGAACCCTGGCTGGCCAGGGCGTTTTGCAGTTGGGCATCGGTAATGACCCCTTGCTCAATCAGAATGTCGCCGAGCCGGGTGGCCATGGAAAGTGCTTTCTTGGGTTCTGCTGGTTAGAGCATCGCTTGTGCGGCGGCAGGTTCTCTAACCTCTATCAGGCTACGCCGACCGGGTGGAGGAGTTTGCCCAGTTTATCTTGCAAGACGGTCAGATCGTACGGAATAACCAGGTAGTCCTTGGCCCCGGCCACGTAGGAACGCTCTACCTCGTCGAGATCGGCGTTGTCCGAGATCGCCAAGATCGGAATCTGACTGGTTCTTGGATCGTTGCTGAGTCGTTCCGTCAGTGCGAGGCCGTCCATGTCGGGTGATCCCAGATTGAGGATGATTACCTCGGGCAGCCGGTGCTGGACCGCTTGAAAGGTTTCCTCGGCCGAGGCTACCGTTTCGACCTCAAAACCCAGTAGGTCCAACCGGAATCCGGTGATTTCCGCCATCACCGGTTCATCTTCAATCAGCAGAATCAATGGTGCATCGTGCGACATCCCGATTCCTCCGGTGCCCTCTTGGTGTCGGTAGGTAGTCGAACTCATTGCTACGGTCGCTGGGCCCGCTGCAACAGTTCCTCCAAGAAACCTAGCTCAAACCGGTCGTAATTCAAGAACCTTCTTCCGGTGCGGCCGGGGAACCGTTCCATGCCGTGCAGTCGTCACTCTGCTTAGGACCGAAACATCAATGACAACCGAGAGACGGTGTTGCTTACGGCCGCTACCGCGTGAGCGTCACCTGAACGTAACGGGTGATCCCGCCCGACGTCCCGCTTCCGGTGATCGTCAGATCGTCGCCGTCTTCGATCACCTGGGCTTCGTAGGTACTTCCGCTTCCGGCGGGGAATTCGATCGGCCCGATGCCAAACGGCGGCGTAAGATCCGGGTCTTCCTCAAGTTGGGCCATCGCGTGGTGAACTGCGGATCCCGCCAGGTAAAGCGATCGTTCGTAGTCTTGTGTGTGCCGCAGGGCCTTCATCTGTAGCGTTTGCGTGTCGATCATCGAAACGACGATGATCGTCGTGATGGACATGACGAAAATGCACACCAGCAAGGCAGTTGCCCGGCGCGCAGGCTGCCGTCGGCAGAAGGCCCGATTAAGCACTCGATTCGCAGGTTGGCTCGGAGCACACATGGTCACTCAAAAAAAGGGTTAGGAATATCAAGTGAGCGGCAAGGGTACCCGACTGAATACACGACAAAGTATAGGATATGCCTTCAAGAGTACGAGTCGCTTGCCGGAACCGACGGTGGGTGAGCGGGCCTCCGACGGGGACGAAATTCGGAACGTATCGTTTGGACGGCCTGTGTGGCGTTTGTCGTATGTGCGGCTTGCACGAGAACAGAACGCCCTTGCCCGGGGCTTCAAGAATCTTCTCCCGGCGGCCGCACATCCGCTTGGCAGTGCGGACTCCATATCCGCCCTACCAATGAAAGCGCCAAACCGACCCAAAAAGGACGTTCACCGGGCGGCGTACGTTCGGCCAAGGTGTTCGACGATGGCCTTCTTCAACTTCAACGGATCGATAGCGTCCTGCTTGCGATACAGCACCTTGCCGCCCGGGGCGATCAGCACCGTGTACGGCACCGGCCCGCGCCACTTAGAATCGAGGGCGTCGGCCAGCGCGTCGAGATCGTCGGAGGTGAAACGGTAGTTGACCGCCGAGACGTGCTTCTCGTTGAGTACCTTCAACGCCGCGTCTCGATCCTTCTCGCCGTCCAGACTGATCGTGACGATATCGAGGCCGCGCCGGCGATACATGCGATGGATGGCGACCAGTTCCTCCAGTTCGCCGACGCACGGGCCGCACCAGGTCGCCCAGACGTTGATTAGCCGGAGTTTCTTCGTGTCGTTACGGGCCAGTTTCTTGGCGCCGTCGACGTCGATGGTTTGCAGCGTCGCACGTTCCGCGTCCCATTGTTTCAGCGAGGCGGCGGCGCTGGCCCGTTTGTCGGACCACTTGGTCGAGCAGCCGCGGACCCGCGTCAGCTCGACCGGCACCGGCTTGCCCGCCAGAAGGGCGTCGATCGCGTTGCGGGCATCGTGGGACTTGACCGTACCGACTTCGCTGTCGTCGATTCGGCCGACGTAGCGGAGTTTTCGGTCGGCGTCGAAGATGAAGACGTGCGGCGTAGCCAGCACACCATAGGCGGCCGAGGCCTTCTGTGTCTCGCCGTCGTAGAGATAGGGGAACGTGAAGCCCTTGTCTTTCGCGCGGATCTTCATGTCCGCCAAGGAATCGCCCACGTCGCTGTAGCCGAGTTCGTCCAGCCGGACCGCCAGCGGATCGTTCGGCGAGATCGCCACCACGGCCACGCCCCGCTCCTTGTAATCGGCGTGCAGTCGAATCAGACGGTCTTCGTACGCCTGGGCCGTGGGGCAGTGGTTGCAGGTGAACACCACGACCAGGACCTTGGCGTCGGCGAAGTCTGCAAGGCGATAAGTTTTATCGTCGACCCCGGGCAACTCGAAGTCGGGTGCCGCAGCCCCAATCGACAGGGGCTCCTTTCCGGCGGATGCCGACACGAAGAGAAGCACCACGGCACAGCCCACGCTGAAACTGAATCGGAACATCGTTCAAGTCCTCAAAGGAAGGGGTTAAACCGAAACTCGCGTTCGACGCCGTCGGTCAGCACGGCGAGGATCAGCCCAATCGGCACGCCGCGGCGGCGACCCATCCTGATCCTATCGAGATTCTACACGGCCTTGGCAACGTTTGCCAGTGTTTGCCGACTCGCTGACCGGATCGGCAGCTAGCACGCCGGACTGCTATTGGGGGCTGAGCGGGATTTCGAGTATCCTCCGGCCCGTTTCTCTTCCACCTGAGACCCCTTCGAGCACATGGAGGTGCCCATGTCCCGGTTCTCCCTACTGCTGCCCCTGATCTTGGGGCTCTGCCTCATCGGCTGTGACGCCGAGCAAACGCTTGACAGGTTCGTCGGCCCCGCCCCGCCGCAGCGTGCGATAACCGCCCCGCCGCAGCGTGCGGCAACCGTCCTGCCGCCGTCGTCGGCCCCCATGGCCAGCGGCGACACGATCAAGGTCGCGTCGTTCAATATCCAGGTCTTCGGTATCTCCAAACTGGGCAAGCCGCAGGTGATGGACGTGTTGGCCCAGGTGGTTCGCCGATTCGATGTGGTGGCCATCCAGGAAATCCGGTCCAAAGATACGACCGTCTTGCCGCGGTTCGTCGAACTCATCAACGCCGACGGCCGGCAGTACGACTACGTCATCGGACCACGCCTTGGCCGTACCTCCAGCAAGGAGCAGTACGCCTTTATCTTCGACGCCACGCGAATCGAGTACGATCGAGATTCCATCCGCACGGTGGACGACCCCGACGACCTGCTGCACCGCGAGCCGATGGTAACGACGTTCCGTGTCCGGGGCCTGCCTACCGGCGAAGCGTTCACGTTCACGCTGGTCAACATCCATACCGACCCCGACGAGACCGACACCGAGTTGGACGCCCTGGACGACGTGTTTGCGTCCGTGCAACGCAACGGCGAGGACGACGTGATTCTGCTCGGCGACTTGAACGTGGACGAGTACCACCTCGGCGAATTAGGCATGCTGCCGGGTATCACGTGGGCGATCACGGGCCAGATGACCAACACGAGACGGACGAAAGCCTACGACAACATCGTCTTCAACCGGCAGGCTACGGTGGAGCACACCGGCATCTGTGGCGTGTTCGACATGATGGCCGAGTTCGGGCTGTCGATGGACGAGGCGTTGAAGGTTTCCGACCACATGCCGGTTTGGGCTGAGTTCAGCGTTCGGGAATCGACGTTGGTCGGGCCGGTGGCAGCGAGGCCCGGCAACGGCCGGTGAATGCGATCTCGGGCTTATTTTCCCGGCAAATCGAAGATTCTTGGCCGCGATCGCTTCCAACTCCTTGCCGCCGTTGCTAGACTCATACTTGCGTCGTCAACTCAAAGGTAGGGTCTGGTTCAATCCTGGCCGATTTCGGGTAACAGCCGCTTGCGGCTTAGCAATTTCTCGCACGACATTGCTAAGCCGCAAGCGGCAACAAGGAGAAACAACATGCATAGGAACGTATCGCGCCGCAGTGGGTCGGTTCTTTGGGGTCTGTTCGGTGCGGTCGTTGCCGTTGTCTTCGTGTCGGGGCAACCCCGAACAGCGGTCGCCGACGTGGCCGTGTCGGTCGTAACGGACCGCTCGCCCGGGCCGGGGGCCTCGCACGGGCTGAAGAAGATCATTGCGGCGCTGGAAGCAAAGGGCATCCAGACACAGCGGGCCGATTCGGTCGCGTCCGCCAAGGGTGCAATCGTGATCGTCGCCGGCCTGGCGACCGGTTCGGACCCGGCGGCCGAGCTGGTCACGGCCCGCAACGTCGCGGTGCCCGATACGGCCGAAGCGCTGGTGATTCGGCACATCCAACTCAAGGGCAAGCCGGCGCTGTTGGTTGCCGGCGCCGACGACCGCGGATTGATGTACGCCGAACTGGACGTAGCCGACCGGATCGGTTGGGCCGCCGACAGGAGCGAGCCGTTGAGCGAGGTCCGCAACGCGGTCGAGAAGCCCCACATGCCCGAGCGGTCGCTGTCGATCTACACCATGCACCAGAAGACGTTCGAGGAGTTCTTCTTCGACGAGGAGTATTGGGCCGATTACCTCGACATGCTCGCCCGAAACCGCTTCAACACGTTCGCGCTGCTGTTCGGCTACGAGAACTGGGGCTATTTCTCGCCGCCCTATCCGTACTTCTTCGACGTCGAGGGTTACGCGGACGTCAAAGTCGTGGGCCTCACCAAAGAACAACAGCAGAAGAACCTCAAGGCGCTCAACCGGCTGATCGAGATGACGCACGAGCGCGGCCTCGACATTACGATCGGCATCTGGGACCACATCTATCGCGGCGGAGTGCAGGGGCCGACCGACCGGGCCGGCAAGCCTACGCCGGGAATCGTCTGGGGTGTTACGGCCGATAATCTCGTGCCCTACACCAAAGCGGCCCTGACAAGATTCCTGAAAGAGGTCCCCGACGTCGACGCCATCCAGTTCCGCATGCACGGCGAGTCGGGACTGCGGCGCAGCGAAATGGAAGGCTTCTGGACCGACGTCTATCGGATCATGAAGCAGCACGGCGAGCACGTCCGCTTCGACGCCCGGGCGAAGAACTTCCCCGACTCGTTGATCGATCGGGCGTTGGAGATCGGCGTCGACTTCCGCCTCTGCACGAAGTTCTGGATGGAGCAGATGGGGTTGCCCTTCCACCCCACGCACGTCCACCCGGGCAACCAACACGACCGCCGCCACGGTTACGCCGATATGCTCCGCTACCCCAAGCGATACGACATGCACTGGCGGATCTGGAGCGGGGGTACCACACGCGTGTTTCTCTGGGGTGATCCCGAGTACGTGCGGCGGCTCGCTGCTTCGACGCAGATCTACCCCGGCGGAGGTTTCGAGATCACCGCCCCGATGGCTACCAAGATGCAGGACCATCCACACGAGGCAGAGCCGTTCGAGTTGCTCACGCCGCCACACCGGTACTACGACTGGGAGTATGAGCGGTACTGGCACTTCTTCCAGTGCTTCGGTCGCGTGGGATACAACCCGAAGACGCCGCCGGAGGTCTGGCAGCGAGAGTTCCAGCGGCGGTTCGGCAAGGAGGCGGCCCCTTTCGTGGAAAAAGCGTTGCACCGGGCCAGCCAGATCCTGCCCCGGGCGGTCGCCTATTGCTATCCGTATCGCCACTTCCCCACCACCCGAGGCTGGGTGGAACGGCAGCGGCAAGAGGACTTGCCCGTCTACGCGAAATCGCTGCCCAGCGATACGCAACAGTTCCTCAGCCCCGACCAGGCGGCCAAGAACATCCTCGAAGGGATCGACTCGGCCAAGATCCTGCCGCGGGAGTCGAGCGCCTGGTTCGCGCGGGCGGCGGCCGACGTGCTCGACGCGGTCGAGCAGGCCGAGAAGCAGATCGGCGAGCATCGCAGCAAGGAGTTCAACTCGACGATGGTCGATCTGCGGATGCTGGCCGCCTTGGCCATGTATCACTCGCAGCGTGCCAAGGCCGGCGTGAGTTGGGCCTTGTACGACCGCTGCAACCATCTCGGAGCACTCAACGCGGCCATTCGACACGAGACCGACGCCACCGATGCCTGGGCGAAGATGGTCGAGGCGGCCGGCGACGTCTATCACGACGATATCATGATGGGACGCCGCGGCTCCGATCTGTCGGGCCACTGGCGGGACGAATTGGTCAAGCTGAAAGCCGGCTTGGAAAAGCTCCGGCAAGAGCGGGAGAACTACCGGCCAACCACGCCAAAGGAAACGCCGTGGATCGCTCACGTGCCCCGGCGCAGAGCGATGCCCGGCAAGGAACTCCTGCTGCGGGCAACGGTCAACGGCCGGGACCCGATCGCCCGGGTGCGCGTCGGATATCGTCACGCCGAAGGCGAGACCGTTTACGTGGATACACTGCGCGTCGGGCAGTTTCTCTATTGCGCGGCGATTCCCGCCGATAAAGTCACTGCGGGATTGAACTATTTCATCGAGGCGACCGACGACGCCGACCGCAAGGCGACCTTTCCGGCCGGCGGCCGGCAAGCCCCCGTCGCCGTGGCCGTTACCGACGATCATCGAGCCCCGACGGTGACCCATGAGCCGATTGCCAGTACCCCGGCGGAAAAGCCGCTGAAGGTGTCTGCCATCGTGCAAGATCCCGCCGGGGTCAAGTGGGTGCGGCTGCGATACCGTAGCGTGAATCAATACCAGGACTATCAAACGCTGGAAATGACGCCGGCCGGAGGCGGTCGATACGAGGCCGTCGTGCCGGGCGAGCAAATCGCTGCGCAATGGGACTTCATGTACCTGATCGAAGTGATGGACAACCACGGCAACGGCCAGATCTACCCCAATCTGGAAAAAGAGATGCCCTACATCGTGGTCCATTTGCAAAGATAACACACGCTTGCGGCTTAGCCGGCCCCTGCGCAAACCGAAAAGGAAACCCTATGCGAACGATGACCACTGCCGTCCTCTGCGCCATGTTGCTCGTTCCGTGTTCGGCGGCCATGGGCGCAGAAGCCACAAGTCACGAGGCGAACTCGGCGAGGACTTCCCGTACCTTCGTCGTGAATAATCGGGCGGCCAATGCATCGGACGACAACCCCGGAACCGTGGCCCGGCCGTTGAAGACCATTCAGGCGGGAGCGAGCCTGGCCCGGGCCGGCGATACGGTTCTGGTGAAGGAGGGAATTTATCGTGAAGAGGTCGTCCCACCGCGAGGCGGTACGTCGCCGCAGAAGCCAATCATCTATCGGGCGGCACCGGCAGAAGAGGTGTCCATCCGAGGATCGGAGCGAATCACCACCTGGGTGGATCAGGGCGATGGCGTCTGGATGGTTGAGCTGGATACCTCCTTCTTCAAGGGCTACAACCCCTTCGCCATACCCGTCTGGGGCGCATGGTTGCACCGCGGCAGGGACCGCCGCCTGGGCGACGTCTACTCGGACGGAGAAGCCTCACTGCAGAAGATGAAGATCGAGGACATGCGGGCCACACCCAATACGTGGTACACCGATCTCTCCCATGGATACGTCAACGCGAAGGACTTTCCCGAAGCGCGAAAGTATCCCGGCGGAAAGATCAAGATCTGGGCCAACTTCGGTAACGTCGATCCCAATCGCACGATGACGGAAATCAACGCCAGGGAAACCGCCATTTTCCCGGAAAAGAGCGGGCTGAAGTACATCGTGATCGACGGCTTTGACATCCGGCACACGGCCCCGCAATGGGGTGACATTTACTGGACCGAGAAGGGGGCCGTCGGGCCGAAATACGGTTACGGATGGACCATTCAGAACTGCACGATCACCAACTCGCGGAACATCGGCATCTCGCTCGGCGTGACCGATGCAGTTCATTTCCCACGACGTGACGAGGGCGGGTTGCTCGAAGGCGGCAGTAACATCCCGCCGCTGGATAAGATCGGGCATCACGTCATCCGCAACAATGTGATCCGCCGATGCGGCCAGACCGGTATCTACGGGTGCTACGGCGCGGTCGGTTGCCTGATCGAGGGAAACGTCATCTCCGAATCGAATTATCGCAAAGAGTGGTTCGGCACGAATCAGGCGGCGATCAAGATTCTCTTTCCCATTGACGTCGTCATCCGCAACAATCTCATCAACGGCATGCCGGGTGAAAGCAACAACGCCAAGGGGATCTGGCTCGATTGGGGCTCGCAGAACACGCGGGTCACCGGCAATATCATTCGAGATTTCGGCAACAACCGCGGCCTGTTCCTCGAAGTCAATTTCGGGCCGATTATCGTGGACAACAACGTGATCGTCCGCTCGTCGGTCCTCGTCGAGTCGAACGGCGTCGTGCTGGCGCACAACCTTTTTGACGAGTGCCATTTCCATTTCATGGCTTCACCCAAGCGAACCGTGCCCTACTACAAGCCCCACTCGACGGTCAGGGCGGGCAAAACGGCCGTATCGCTCCTGCACAACAGGATCTACAATAATCTCATCATCGGCGGCGACGGATTCAATTACGATGGTCTGCTTCGGGAGGGTTCCAGTGCATCCGGCGTCGACGCCAACCACAATGTGTTCCTCGACGGGGCCGGGCCGTTTCCCGGGAAGGACGACAAGAGTGTCGTCGATAGTGCAGAGACAGGCCTTGTCTTGGAAGGCGTCGGCGGCATACGGACGTTGAAAATGAAGCTTCCCGATGCCGTCTTTCAGGGGAAGCACCCGCTGATTACCTCGAAGCTCATCGGCCGTATCCCCCTGGCCGATATGTGCATGGAGAATCCGGACGGCACGCCTTTGGATATTACATTCGACTTCAACGGTAGACCGATTGATCCCGCGAGAGTCATGCCCGGGCCTTTCCAGAACATTAGGAAAGGAAAGAATAGCTTTGTACTCAGGCCGCGAACGCCTACCAACTAGAATCACCAAGAGGAAACTCATGCGCAATCGAATAACGTTCGTAGTACTTTTCTGGGCCGTGCTCCTGCCCGTCGTGGCGCCGGCGGGGCCTTCAAGCATGCTGGTCAAGGACTGGGAGGATCAATATCGGCGGACCGCAAAGCAGATTGCCGACGGCGTGAAGGGCCAACCGGACAAGTCCGCCATGCTCGACCGCAACGCGCTGATCCACGCTACGGACCGAGATCCGCTGGACGTTGCGATTCGGCGCACCAAGGCGCTATTGACGTATTTGCAGGCTACCACGAATGTGGCGGAACTCGATCCGCTCGAAAAGCAACTCGCCGACGTCGAACAACGGGCTGCCGCAATCCGAGCCGCCCAGCAGAACGTCAACGCCAAGGAGGTCATGGCGCTCTACGTCGAAGTCCGACGGATCGGCCGACGGGTGGCATTCTTGAATCCGCTGGTGAATTTCGACAAGATCCTCTTCGCCGAACGCAAATGTGTTGGCAGTGACAATTGGAGCGGCGGGCACATGACCACTGCTCCGTTTGGCCATACGCAACTCTATGGCGGCGGACTCTACGTGGTCCGCGATTTTCAATCCGGCAATCCGACCATCGTCGACGTCTTGAAAAACTCGGTCGTTCAGAGCGGTGCGTCGAAGGGGGAGAAGCTCGTCGACGGGGCATTCGCTTCGCCCGAGCTCTCGTGCGACGGCAAGGAAATCGTCTTTGCCTACGCGCGGCCCGCCTACTTAGATAGGAAGCGGGTCTGGGAGTACACGGAGGAGAACAGCTTTCACATTTTCAAAGTGAACGTGGACGGATCCCATCTCGTGCAACTCACCCACGGAAACCAGAACGATTTCGATCCGTGCTATTTGCCGGGCGGTCGCATCGCCTTTATCTCGACGCGCTCCGACAGCCGCGGCAAGGGGTGGTTCTATCCCCGCTGCTTCATCGGCCGAACCCCGATTCAGTTCTTCCTGCACTCGATGCAGACGGACGGAAGCGACATCATCCCCTTGAGCTACCATGAGACCGACGAATGGCAGCCGAGCGTCAATAACGACGGCATGATCGTCTACACGCGATGGGACTACGTCGATCGCAACTCCAACGCCGCCCAGCACCTCTGGACCTGTTACCCGGACGGCCGCGATCCGCGGTCCCCGCACGGCAATTACGTCCATCCTTTCACGACGATCGAAGGATCGGACTTCGGGCCGGGTGTCTTTACGACGCGTCCTTGTTGCGAATGGCATATCCGCGCCGTTCCCCATTCGGCCGACTATTCGGGTTCGTCGCGGTACGTCGCCACCGCCGGCCCGCATCACGGCGAACCGTTCGGGGCGCTGGTGACCATCGATACGGCCGTCGTAGACGACGGGCTGATGTCGCAAGTCAAGCGGATCACGCCGAACCGATTCCCCGAGTCCGAGGTCAACCCGAAAACATCGTGGGACTACGGTACGCCTTGGCCGTTGAGCGAGGATTTCTATCTGGTCAACTATTGGGACGGGCTCTATCTGCTCGACAAGTTCGGCAACCACGAACTGATCTGCAAGGGCCCGAACAAAGCCCTGCGACCGATCGAGCCGATTCCGCTGCGCGCGAGACCCGAGCCGCCGGTGATCCCCACGCAGACCTGGCAGGGTGAGCGGGCAGGTTCCAGTGCCGCCGGCAGCGAGGGACGGGGCACGCCCAAGGCCACGATCGCCGTGATGAACGTCTACGACGGCGACCTGCCTTGGCCCGAGGGAACGAAGCTGAAGGAACTGCGCATCATCCAATACTTCCCCAAATCGACGCAGAAGATATTCGAGCCGACGATCGGCTACGCGGAACAGAGTTTGGCTCGAATCGTACTCGGCACCGTGCCGATCGAGGAGGACGGCAGCGTCTACTTCGAAGCGCCGGTCGGCAAGGCGATTAGTTTCCAGCTTCTCGATGAACAGGGGATCGCCGTGCAAGCGATGCGATCGGCCACCTACGTGCATCCGGGCGAACGGCTCGCGTGTGTGGGATGCCATGAATCGAAGTGGAAGTCACCCGCCGTCAATACACCAATCGCCGGGCAACGCCGGCCGTCGAAAATCAAGCCGGAAGTGGGGGGACTCGAACCGATCAACTTCCACCGACTCGTCAAGCCGGTGGTGCAGCAGAAGTGTGCCGCCTGCCACGAGGAGAAGGGCAAGGGCCCCGACATGAGCTACAAGAGCCTTCAGTCCTACGCATTCTATCTCGTCGGCGGCAAACCCAGTTCCGGGCATTGGTTGACGATCCCCCGGCACGGCGGTTCTCGAAGCGTGCCGGGCAAGCACGGCGCTTACGGCGCGCCGCTGTTGAAATACCTCGACGAATCGCATTACGACGTCGCGTTGACCAAAGCCGAACGTCGCCGAATCACCCTATGGCTGGATTGCAACTCGAACGAACTCGGCGCATACCACAGCGAAGACGCCCAGCGCCGTGGAGAGGTCGTGTGGCCGGTGTTCGATGTGGACCCCCGCAACCCTCTCGGCGTCGAATAAAAGGGGATCAGGTAAACTCACGGGTGCGTGCCGTTCGGCTCGGCCTTCCGACGTGTGCCGCAGCCTGAACGGTTACGCCGTTGCAATCACCCACCGTTTTTGACATCGCGGCGAGGACTGCTAAAATGGCCGTGTGAATCTCAACGAACAAGAACGGGACTTTGATATGAAACGGCGAGAACTTCTCAAGACGGCCACGGCAACGGCCGGAGCACTGGCGATCCATCCCTTGGCAACCTGGGCCGACAGCGTGCCAAGCGACGCCCCGCAAGAAGCCGACGTGATTGTGGTTGGCGGGGGCACGGCCGGTACGATTGCCGCGATCCAGGCGGCCCGAGCCGGCGCGAAAACCGTTCTGATCGAACACGGGAGCCAACTTGGCGGGACAACGACGGTGGGAGGCGTGGCCTTTCCCGGGCTATTTCATGCGTGGGGCAAACAGATTATCTCCGGCATCGGATGGGAACTGGTCGAACAGACCGTCACGATGGACGGCGGCAAACTCCCCGATTTCGCACGACCAACGCCCCGCCACTGGCAACATCAGGTGCTTATTAACCCGTTCTTGTACTGCGTGCTTGCGGAAGAAGCGTGTTTGCGCTCGGGTGTCACCATCCATTACTACGAATTCCCGCACTCGGTCCAGGAGGTCGCTGGGGGGTGGCTTGTCGAAAGCGTCGGACCTGGAACGCGGCGGCGGTTGACTTGCAGGCAACTGATCGACTGTACGGGCGGGGCAGACATCGTGGGAATGCTGAAGCTGCCGCGACTGCGGGAGGAAGAAACGCAGCCGGGGTCCATGTTGTTCAAATTCGGCGGTGATGCTTTTCGGGCAGGCCGTGAACGACTCCAGGCCGTCTACGTCCACGGAGCCGATTCGTCGACGTCTGCCACGCGCACGCAGGCAACGCTCGCCGGGCGACAAGCCATGCTCAAACAGCTTCGCAAGAGGTTGCAGGCGGGCGACGGCCAGACGCGTCTGCTACAGATGCAACCGGAAGCCGCATTCCGCGAAAGCTATCGCATTCTCGGAGAAACGGTCATTACCCGCGAAGACTATGCCTCGGGTCGGCGGTTCGAGGATGCTGTCTGCAATGCGTTCTATCCGATCGATTTGCACACCCAGCACGGTGTCAGGCCGAAACCGTTAGCCAGCGGCGTGGTCCCTACCGTGCCGTTGCGAGCGCTGGTTCCCAAAGGGAGTCGCAACCTATTGGTAGCCGGCCGAAGCGTCAGCAGCGACCGCCTTGCCAACTCCGGCCTTCGGGTACAGGCGAGTTGCATGGCCATGGGCCAAGCGGCCGGCGTAACAGCCACCCTTGCCGCTCAGCACAGAACCACACCGCTCGACGTGCCCTTTGAAGAGATCCAACGCAAGCTCCGCGATCACGGTGCGATTGTGCCTGGGTCTGCGTGAACGGTTGATGCAGTTGGGCAGGGCCAGAAGAAGGTTCCGAAATAGCCACAACCCAAAAGGAGGGTGAATTAGTGATCCGTCTCATGGTTGCTTTGACTGTTATCGAGGCCGTGCTGCTGACCGCGGCGGTGAATTCCGCTGAACCGGTCGAGCGGCAAGCAAGCGTGACGACGTCGGAACTGACGTGCGAGTATGCGGTCGATCCGCTGGGGGTCGACGCGGCCCGGCCGCGGTTCGGCTGGATTCTGAAGTCGGACACGCGCGGGCAGATCCAGTCGGCGTATCAGATCCTGGTGTCAAGCAGCGAGGAGAAGCTCCTCGCCAACGTCGGCGATAAGTGGGATAGCGGAAAGGTCGATTCCGACCGGTCGGTGAACGTCGACTATCGGGGCAAGCCGCTGGCCAGCCGGGAAAAGTGCTATTGGAAGGTCCGGGTCTGGGACAAGCAGGGCCGACCATCGACGTGGAGCACACCGGGCAGCTTCGAAATGGGGCTCCTGCAACAAAGTGACTGGAAGGGCCAATGGATTGGGGTCGCGCCCCCCAGACCGCCCGTCACGCAGCAGGATGCTGCAAAACCGGGCCGGGTCAATGTCGCATTGGCCGCAAAGCCGTCCACATCATTTGTGTCGGGGCATGAGACGCTTGACGCGATCAATGACGGCTTCAAACCGGCCAATTCCGGTGACAAACAGTACGGTGCCTACGGCAACTGGAGTCGGAAACGTACGCAGTGGGTTCAATACGAATGGCCCAAGCCGGTCAACGTTGACAGTATCGATGTTTACTGGTTCGACGATAACGCCGGCGTGCGGCTTCCCAAGGCGTCACGACTTCTCTACTGGGACGGCAGTGCTTTCGTACCAGTCAAGAATCCAGTCGGCCTCGGCGTTGAAGGCAACAAGTACAACGCAACAACTTTTGAAGAGATTACCACATCAAAACTCAAGCTGGAATTCGACTCACTCGAAACGGCTTCAACCGGCATCCTCGAATTCAAGGTCTACGATGCCGGGAAATCCCCGAAGTTCCCTCCTGTTGTCAAGGTCAACCGCTTCGTCGCGTTGGCAGCCGCCGCCATCGCCCCTTCGCCGCTGCTGCGCAACGAGTTCGCCGTGACCAAGGGCGTCCGGCGGGCGCGCGTCTACGTTTCGGGCATCGGGTTCAGCGAACTCTACCTGAACGGCCGGAAGGTGAGCGACCACGTGCTCGATCCGGCCGCGACCGACTACGGCAAGCGGGTCTTGTACGTGACCCACGACGTAACCGAACGGCTGAAGAAGGGCCCCAATGCGCTGGGAGTGATGCTGGGCAACGGATGGTACTGCGAACCGGGGCGGCTGCGATATGGCCACTCGCCACGCGTCTTGCTACAGATGCAAATCGAGTACGTCGACGGCAGTACGGCCACGCTAACCAGCGGTCCCACCTGGAAGACCGTCGACGGCCCCATCCGCCGAAACGATTTCTGGAACGGGGAAGTCTATGACGCCCGCCTGGAGAGGCCCGGCTGGTCCATGCCCGGCTACGATGATTCGACGTGGGCGGCTGCGGCCGTCAAGCAGGCCCCCGGCGGCTTCATGCAGTCGCAGTTGATGCCGGCTATCAAGGTCAACCAGACGCTACGGCCGGTGAAACTGACCAATCCGAAACCTGGTGTTTACGTCTACGACCTGGGGCAGTTCTTCGGCGGCTGGGCCCGACTGCGAATGCGCGGCCCGGCTGGCACTACCGTAGCAATCAAGTATTCGGGCCGGATGCTGCCCGCGTCCTCATCCGAGAATGGGGCCGGGCTGATCGATCAAACCCGCTATCGTAGCGGCGGTTCGACCGACCATTACACGCTCAAAGGCGACGGCGAAGAGATCTACGAACCTAGATTCACCTACCACCCCGTTCGCTACGTCCAGATCGAAGGCTATCCGGGCAAACTGACGATCGACGACTTGCAGGGGCGCGTGACCCACTCGGACGTCGATCTTTCGAGTCGCTTCGACTGCTCCGATCCCGTGCTCAATCAGATCCATAAAAACGTCCACTGGACGCTGACCAACGGCCTGTTCGGCATGCCGCTGGATTGCCTCTATCGCGAGCATTGGGCGTGGACCGACCCGGCCACGATCACCGGGTCGCTCTATCCGCGAAAGCACATGCCGCTGTTCTGGACCAAGTGGCTCGAAGACATCGCCCACGCGCAACAGCCCGACGGCAACGTTCCGACCATTTGCCCGTCGTATCCATCCAACCCTCACTTCGATCCGGCATGGGGTGGCAACTACCCGATGCTGGTCTGGTATCTCTACCAGTACCTCGACGACGAGCGAATGCTCCGGCAGCACTACACCGGCATGCGGCGGTGCGTCGATTACCACACGTCGATTGCCGAGGACCATATCATTTCGCGTGGCAGCTATGGCGACCATATGCTGCCGGGCAAGTTCCCCGGCGACGAGCAATTCATCTCGCAGGAGACGCCGCCGCCGCTGGTCTGGACCGGCTATTACTATCGCGGCGCGTTAGCCGTCTCCCAGGCCGCCCGCCTGCTGGGGAAAACCGAGGACGCAAAACACTACGCCGAACTGGCCGAGCAAATCAAACGTGCCTTCAACCGCAAGTGGCTCAATCGCGAAACACACCAGTACGCCACCGGCTCTCAGACGGCGAACCTCCTTCCGCTGGCGATTCAGATTGTCCCGCAGGATCAGCGCTCAGGCGTGCTGGAGAACGTCGCCGACAGTATCGCCAAGCAGTACGACGGGCACCTGCACACCGGCAACACGGGCACGACGTGCATGATCGACACGCTTGCCGCAGAGGGTTACGGGAACTTGATGGTTCGCGTGGCCACCGCAAAGACCTATCCCGGCTGGGGGTACATGGTTGACCAGGGCGCGACGACGATCTGGGAAACCTGGGGGGGGTACGCGATGGCCCACGGATACCCCGGGGCCGAGAGCATGATTATGTGGGCCACCATCGACGAGTTTCTCTACAATGACCTGGCCGGTATCCGGGGACCGGAGTACTACGGATCCGGTCAAATGGTACCCGGCTTTCGCCGGATCGAAATTCGTCCACACGTGGTGGGAGACTTGACCCATGCCCGAGCCACCGTCCGCACGGTTCGAGGCGAGATCGCATCCGGCTGGAAGAAAGACGGAAACTCGCTGACCCTCGACGTGACGATCCCGACGGGCGCCCGGGCCAAGGTGAGCGTGCCCACCATGGGCCTGAAGAACGTTGCCGTCGCCGAGGGCGGCAAGGCGGTTTTCAGCCGCGGTGCCTACGTGACCGGCGTGGCCGGGATCAGCGGCGCGAGCCGGAGTACCGACTGCGTCAGCTTTGACGTCGGTTCCGGGACTTACTCCTTCCGCCTGACGGGTCAATAGGACGGCAAATGGCTGGTGACGGTCCGCCTCTTGCATTGCAGGCCCCGGGCAGTATCATAAGGATATTCTGGAATTGTACGCGGAGGAAATACCGCAAGAGCCCGTCGATTGCATCGGCGGGATCTCCCGGATACAATCCGGGGGCTTTTACCTTCACTAGACACGGATAGGAAGAACCCATGTCACAACGTCACACCCCCAATGAAGTTCGCGCTTCTGCGACACCCGAACCGATGCGGCCGCGAGTTACTCGGCGGCAGTTTCTTCGACGCACGGCAGCGGCCGGCGGCCTGATTGCGGTGCCTTACCTGATCCCCGCTTCGGCTTTGGGCCAGGACGGCAACGTCGCACCCAGCGAGCGGATTACGCTGGGTGGGATCGGCATCGGCGGCCGTGGCTCGGGCGTGTTGAACTGGATGATGGCGGAGAAGGACGTCCAGTTCCTTGCCGTCTGCGACCCCCAGAAATCGCGACGCGAAAAGGTCAAGCAGATGGTCGACAAGCGCTACGGCAACCAGGACTGCGCCGTCTACAAAGACACCCCCGAGTTCCTCGCCACCCGCGATGACATCGACGCCATGCTGATCACTACCGGCGACCGCTGGCACGCCACGATGTCGGTCATGGCGATGCGAGCAGGTAAAGACGTCTACTCCGAGAAACCCTCCTGTATGACGATCGCCGAGGGTCAGGCGGTCGTGGAAACGGCCAACCGGTTCCGGCGGATCTATCAGACCGGCACGCAGCGGCTCAGCGAAGCGAAGTTCATCTTAGCCAACGAATTGCTGCGGACCGGGCGGCTGGGCAAGTTGCACACGGTCCGCGCCCACATCGCCCCTTGGGACGCCGCCGAGATGCGCCACGACTGGCTGCCGGAACAGCCGCTGCCGTCCGCGGACGAAGTGAACTGGGACGCCTGGCTCGGCCCGTGCCCCTGGCGGCCGTACAACGCCGCCTACTGCCGGGGTGGATGGCGCGGCCATTACGACTTCCACACGAGCTGCATCGGCGAGTGGGGTGCGCACACGTTTGCCCAGTGTCACGTGGCGATCGGCGCCACCGATACCTCGCCGGTCGAGTACGGCTACGTGGACAATCCCACCGGCGACGGCATGGTCACGCGGTTTGCCAACGGTGTGAAGATGATCCTGCACCGCGGCGACAAGTGGTGGCACGGTTCGTGCGGCGTCCGCTACGAAGGCACCGAAGGCTGGGTCGCCGTGGCCGACGGGTACTCGAAACCGGAAGCCTCCTCGCCCGCCTTGTTGGCCGACTTCGAAAAGATCGTCCGCGACTACACCGACCGCACCGGCCACCCGACCAGCCACGTCCGCGACCTGTTCGACAGCGTCAAATCGCGACGCCCGACGGTAGCCAATCCGGAAGTGATGTACCGCTCGATGACCACCGTCCACGCGGCCAACATCTGCATGTGGCTGAAGCGGGACCTGAAATACGATCCGGCGAAGGCCGAGTTCGTCGACGACGCGGAAGCCAACCGGTTGCGCAGCCGCGCGATGCGCGAGCCGTGGATTATCTGACGAGCCAATACGAAAACACGCAAGGAGAATAGACGATGTCGAATTCAGAACTGATTGCCGTGCTCGAGTCGGACGCGCCGCAGAAGGAGAAGGCCGACGCCTGCCGCCAACTGGCGCGGACCGGCACGAAAGAGGCCGTGCCTGTGCTGGCCGCCATGCTGGGCGATGAAAAACTCTCGCACATGGCGCGCTACGCCCTGGAGCCGATTCCGGACCCGGCGGTTGACGATGCCTTGCGCGACGCGCTCGGCAAGCTCAACGGCCGCCCGCTGGTCGGTGCGATCGGCAGCATCGGTGTGCGTCGCGACGCGGCGGCGGTCGAACCGCTCTCGAAGATGCTCGCGCACGCCGACGCCGACGTGGCCCGGGTCACCGCCGGTGCCCTGGGTAAGATCGCCACGGCAGACGCGGCCAAGGCGGTTGGGCAAGCCCTGGGCGATGTTCCGGCCGCCCGCCGGCCCGCCGTTGCCGAAGCCTGCCTGGCATGCGCCGAAGCACTCCTGGCCGCCGACAAGGGGTCCGAAGCGGCCGCCATGTACCGGGCCGTCGACAAGGCCGATCTGCCCAAGCACTTCGGCGTGGCCGCCAAGTACGGACTCCTCCAGGCGCAGAAACCGGCCGGTACACCGTAACGGCCACGGGATCAATTCAATCCTTCGGCGACGGCGCGGGCCCGCCGCTACGGACGGCGTAGCCGTTCTCGCAGTGGCCGAGCCAGATATACGTCGCCGACCGGTCTTCCTCGGGGCCGGACTTGAAATGGATAAACCACGGATTCGGGAAAGCTTTCCCATACGCGGCCGGGCTCGGTGCCATGATCGAGCGACGAACCGTCGCGGGCCACGTTTGGGGGAGCTTGTCGAATACGTCCCACTTGCCGCCGGTCGGCGCGGCGAACTTCGTCTTGCCCGGCACGACGACCTTCTTGTTCTTCCAATCGTCCACACCCACCGAGAACCGTAAATACGGCGTGTCGTCGGCGCCGACGGCAATCAGTTTATGACTCGCGAACTCGTGGCCCGTGTCGTAGACCAACGCGTGCTTGTCCGCGGCGGCCTTGCTCATCGGCAGTTGGAGTTTCGTTGTGTCCGCGCCGCGCCAGACCCCGTCGACGTCGCGAGTGATGTAGTACACGTTGTATCGGTAGACGGCCTCATGGAGCCCCGGATATTTCAGCGGACGCCACGGGTGCGGCGTGCGTGCGTTCGACGGCGGATTGTCGTCCGAACGGGCCCCGCCCACGTTTTCGCGGCGGCGGAATATGCCATCACAATCGGCCGGCCGTTGCCGTCTTGGTACGTGCAGAAGACCTTTCCCGCTTCGTCGACGGCGTGCGGACAGATGTAGTAGTTGTAGAACGCGCTGTACGGCTTGCCATCGCGCTGGATCTTCGCGAACGCTTGCATCGGGGTTGGGTTCCAGGACGTCTGGGCCCGAGTGGAGGTGGCCGTGAAGGCCAACACCAACGTGAGGATCGAACGGGTTGCAATGTTCATGTCAAAGTCCTTTCTCTCACCGAATCCAGCTACCTCGTTGAACCCCCGCGATTTGTGTGATACAATCACCGCCATCGGGTGGGAACGTTATTCAGCACGGGGGTGCCCCATTTGCGTTCTCGGGTTGCTCAATTAGCTCCAGTTAGGCAATAAAGCCATGAGCTTCACGAATCTCGATATACCGTTTCCGCTCTTCGATGCTGACGAACAGGACGCATCCGAGTACGTTGGTGTCCGCCGATGTACCATCTGTAATGCCCACCACCACTGTTTTGATCTGGGCATCGGCGCCGCGGTCATGGTGAATTGCCCCAGTTGCCAAACCGAGAACGGCCTTGACGCTGACGATCGGGAAGACGCACCTTGCCGCAAATGTCAAGACGTCGTTCCATTTCCTGACTACCCCGCCGATGACGAAATCGTTGCGTGCTACGACTGCCTTCGGGCCGGAAAGGCTGCGATTACTTCGGACACGGAACTCGGCATGATCTCTTGGGAACAGGCATACGAGGGCTTGACGCACGGCATTCCTGGCTTGTCGCGGTCTGATTTTGAACTCGTCGATGGTGATGACGGTTGGGTTCGCGCACGCCTCCCAAGGGAAACCATGTTTGAGTTGCTCCGGACGCCCAATTACTCATCAATTCAAGGGGAACGCTGGCAGTTTTGTTGCCGGGCACCAATGGTGTTCATCGGCCAATGGTCGCGAGAACGCTTCACCGAAGAATCCGAAGACGGAAACGGCCGAGCGCTGTTCAATGAAATTGTCCAGGGGGTCGTCCCAGGCTTGTGGGAAGATCAACTACACGACATCACCGGAGTGTACGTGTTTCGTTGTAGCCAATGCGGGCGTCGTACCGCTCAATGGGATATCGCTTAACTCGGTCGTCATGTAAGGACGAAGGGAAAACAATCAAAGTCCGACCCCGCTATCTACAGCGACACACCAACGCCATCCCCTTTTTCCTCTCGGATTCCCCTCGCCGGCCTAGAAGCACTACCCTTGTCGGGCAAATTCTGCTATAATATCCAATGATCACCAACAGGACCCGTGAGGTTCTTCCAAATGAGTCATTCGACATTACCGCCCGAGATTCGGGACTTGCCTGTTCCAGAGCGTGTCGCGCTTGTTGAACAGATCTGGGACAGCATCGTCGAGGATGAAGCGCGGTTTGAGCTTACAGACGCCCAGAAGGCAGAACTGGATCGACGCCTCGCCCTACGCGCCTCGTCGGGCTCTCGTGGCTCCGA
>JABMRB010000878.1 GCA_013202865.1 Candidatus Nealsoniibacteriota bacterium
GCGTTCTTTCAGGAGGAATTCCAGGGCAAGCTCCATCCTCCGTGAGACCGTGTGCCCGTCTACTACAGCCTGTAGGATGCTGCGGTCTCCGGCAACCTGGATATACGTGTAGACGGCTTGAATCAGTGAACTCTCCTGGTCAGTTTCGACGGTATTCTTGTGACCGAGGAAGTCGGGAACGCCCGGCTTCTTGACGTACTGGTAGTTGACGTTTTCCTTTGCCGCCGGGATATAGCCGTCGATGATATTGCCATCCTCACCCTGAAATCGGAAGAACATCAACAGGTTCTTTCTGACTTCGGCCGGATCGTACACTTTACAGGACAGTTCAATGAAGGTGGCAAAATCTCGGATCCAGACCTCTCCATAGCCGTCTCCCGCATTGAATCCTGTCTTGATGATCGCTTTCGCCTTGTTCAACACGTCTGGAAGGTCCTTGTTGCGCAGGATCTCCTTCGCTAGCTGCTGTCGAGCACGTTGATTCTCATCGCCCTCGATCACAGGACTGGCGGAATAAGGAGAGGCCGCCGGGGCCGTTGGGTTCTCACCTGCCGTTGCAGTGCAGCCCCATGCCCCTAGGGCAAGAGTTGTCACGAGAATCGCGGTTCTTATCATCTTGATGATTCCTGTTGGAGGTTCAATCTGAACTCTGCTTATCTGGAACTCGTGTGGACACCATTGTAGCAAGATGAACCTGCGGTAACACCAGTCTGTTGGCTTGGCCGTAACTCTTGCAGCCGACGGTACATCCAGATCCTCAGTCGAAGACCAACTTCTACTACAACTACTTTGCGACCCAGGTGATGCACCACTGGGAGGGTGAGCCGTGGGAGAAGTGGAACGCGGTGATGCGTGACCGGTTGATCGAAACTCAGTCGACCGAAGGCCACGAGGCAGGAAGCTGGCATGCGGGCAACGACGACCACGGCTCCGCGCGCGGCGGCCGGGTTTATCCCGGCGCAAGAAGAAGCGCGGGGACAAGCCCCGCGGCTCGCGGGCAAGGACACAAGAGCGACCTTTCGCGCGTCAGGGCAAGCCCTAGACCTACCGACCCAAGCACACAACCCGGCCCCGCCGGTCGACAACGTACAACCGCCCGGCGGCCGCGGCCATGCCGTCCCAGACCGGCGGTGCGTCGAGCTTCTTGACGGCCAGCGTCTTACCGTCGGCGGACGATGCCACGAGCAGAAGACCTTCACCGCGGCCCGCAAACGTGGCGTTGTCGGCAGCAGACGGGTCTTTCGCATCGAACCGGTCGGACATCCCACCGACCAACAACCGGTCGCCCGCATGGATCATCGCCCTGGGACGCAACGGCAGCGGCGCCGTCCACGCGAGTTGCACGCCGCCGGCGCGGAAGTCCGGCTGCGAGTTGTCTTGCTCTGCCGGATCGGGCCGCGTGGCACCAAAGAGCACGTACGGGCCCGTCTGCTTGACGACCGGTCGCACGAGGTGATTGCGGCGGACTCCCCATACGCGGTCTTCGTTCATCGCCAGCATCAGGCCGTAAGGCACCGATAGCCGCGTGCCGCCCCGCTTGTTCGGCTGATAAGCGATCCAGGAATACGCGACCGGTGTGCGGCTGAAGTCGCCCGTACCCAACGCCCAGTGCGACCGATGGATCTCCGCACCGTCGAGCAGATCGGACGTACTGAAGAGGTGCGGACGTTGCTCGGGGCAGGGACGAAGATCGCCGTCGAAGCGGAGGTGGCGCAGATAGACCGAGTCGGCATCCGCCACGAGGACATCGGTTCGGGCGCCGCTCATCGAAAACGCATCGCTGCGGTCGGGCGCCGTGAACGTCTTCCAATCGGTGGCGTTTTGAGAGATCTTCTCGTCCATGGCGAGTCGCTCTTTCTCACCGGGCGGCAACGGCGCGCCGGCATGTTCGCTACGGATCGGCGTCTTGCAGAGCACCTTGCCGGTGGCCGGATCGAGTCCGTAGAGCATCATTCCGCCGTCGAGATACGACGACCGGCCGGCCAACGCGTAGGCCACGTCGCCGCGGACCACCACGCTGCCATGCACGGGCCAAAGCGATTCTACCTGGTCGAAGGCCACCGTGTTGATTCTTTGCGGGGCCGCGAGCAGTCGCCAGATCAACTGCCCGTCGTCCAAGCGGAGGCAGTAGACGCAGCCGTCGGCGCACCCGGCCAACACACGGCCGGCATGGATCGTCGGCGGCGAATCGACCCGGCCGCCCGTGGTGAAACTCCACCGCTGCGTCCCGTCTTGTGCGTCCAGGCAGACGATGCGATGGGCATCGACGTCGGAGACAATCACGCACCCGGCCGCAACGACCGGCGGACTGACCCGGCCGCCGACGTCGACCTGCCAGACCGGTTCGAGCTCGGCGGGCAGTTCCGCCGTTGTCGAGCCGCTTCGCATGGGGTCGTGCCGATAGGTGGGCCAGGCGGAGGATTTTAGATTTGGGATTGGGGATTTGGGATTTGGGACGTACCCGTAGGCGGGACCTTGCTCCAAGCGGACGATTGGCCGGTCTTCCGCTCGTGCCGCCGTTTTGCTTTCCGCGGCCAGGGCCCAGAATCCGTAGAGCTTTGCCTCCATGTAGCAGCCGCAGGAGTGGGGTGGGGCGTAGATCAGGCCGTTGCAGGGCGTTACGCCGATCCGGCACGTGCCGCGAACCCAGTTGTTGCGCGAGTGGTTCGAGCCGGTCAGGTCCATCATTTCAACGCCGCGTTTGCCGTTGAGGATGTAGCGGGTGGTGGCCTTCTCGGGATAGCAGCGGTGGTGATGCCCGGTCGTCCAGAGCCGTTCGAGCACGTCCTGCCGCCGCCGGATCTCGCCGGTTTGCAGGTCCCGGCCTTCGGCAAAATCGGGGCCCGCCCAGACCAGCCCGTCGATCACGAAGACGTCGCCCGGATACGACTCCAGCCCCGGCCGATACGCCGTCTTCCACAACAGCTTGCCGTCGGCGGCAGAGAGCGCGGCCAGCGTGCCGCCGTACTCGTTCACTCGCGGGTGCGATCCGAGGTACTCCCAGATGTCTTGATTGAGAACCTCGGGCTTATCGCCGCCGTAGGAACACAACACCACGCCGCCGGTGGCGATCAACTTCGCCCGCGGCCAGTTCAACCGGCGACGCGCTCCCGAAATATCCGGCACGAAACGCCATGCCTGCTTGCCCGTCTCGGCCGAGAGGCAGCAGACGCTCTTGTCGGTCTTCACGAAGATATGCCCGTCCGAGGCAGCCAACGTCAGCGGCACGACGTCGACGCCCGCCGGCGGTGTCCACTGCCAAAGCACGTCTGCCGTGTCCGTTGCGAGTGCCACGATACGGCGGCTGTCGATCACAGCAAACAGTTTGTCGCCGTCGGCGATAAGCTCCTGCATGCCTTCGGTTCCCGGATAGCTTCGCACGACCCGGCCGGTCGTCGCATCGAGCGCACACAACGGCCCATCGGTCGCCAACGGCAGATAGAGCCGGTTGCCGTCGGCAACCAGCCCTCTCCAGAGTTGCTCCAAGCGACGCGCGAACTGCTCGACCGGCAAACGCTTCTTCCACAATCGCACGCCGCTGAATCCGTCCCGAGCGACCAGGAACCATTGGCTGGGGACCTTGATGTTGGCGGCGGTCGCCTCGTCGACCAGGTAGAAGATTCTACCGGCCGCCGAGACCACGCCCCGAACGCCCGGGTTGCTGCCTTTGTCCGGGCCATGGTGCCGGGTCCACTGCGGCGCGGCCAACCATTGCATCCGCCGCGGCGGTCCGACCACGGTGTCCTCGGCCACGGCGTTGTTATCCGGGCCGTGCAGGAAGTGCGTCCACTGGTCGATCGCGTCGGGCCAGGGCTTGACCGTCTTCTGCCACGCGCCGCCCGTTCTGACGCAAGCCACGCCGCCGGGGGCCAGCACGCGCAGGATCTCGTCCATCGGCACGGCCTGTGGATCTTCGGCCACGAGCAGGTTGACCAGGTTGTCGATCAGCGGCAACCGCTTGCCGTCGAACGCATCGACCGACACCTTGCCGTAAAGCCCGAGCCGCCGAACGTGTCTTCGGGCCGCGTCGACGTGCTGCCGATCGGCATCGAGACCGTAGACCAGATAGCCGTCGCCGGCGTGCAAGGCCGCGGTCAGCCGCCCGTCGCCGCAGCCAACGTGAACGATCAGCCCGCCCCGGATCCCGGCCGTGTGAAGGATTTGCTGTGCCGCGGTGCGCCGGGCGTCCACTTCGGCGGTATCCGCGGCCTTCGTCGTCGTCGCACAGAGGAGAAACGCTGCTACCGAGATTACTATCGCGTGCCGGGCCATGGTGGACTCTGGGATTGAGTGAAAGGCAGTTTGCATGTTTCCATTGTAAGCTGGGTCGAGCGGATCACAACGGGCGGGCCATTTGCATCACAACGGAATCTCGGCTAACATGCTCGAAAGTGACTCGACGCCGAGAAACAATCCCCTGCCGCTGAAAGGAATTCACATGAGAGATCACATCCGCTTCCTGATGATTGCCGCCGTGGCGGCGCTCGCGACGGGCGTGCTGCCATCGACCGAGCCATGCCGGGCGGAGGAAAAACGGCCGAACGTCGTCTTCTTCCTGGTCGACGACCTCGGCTACATGGACATCGGGGCCTACAACCGGGCCACGTTCTACGAAACGCCCAACGTCGACCGGATCGCCGAGCAGGGGATGCGGTTCACCGACGGCTATGCGGCCAACCCGGTCTGCTCTCCGACGCGTTACAGCATCATGACCGGCAAGCACCCCAGCCGGATCGACGCGACGAACTTCTTCTCCGGCCGCCGCTCGGGCAAATTCCGCTGTGCACCGCTTTTCGACCGGATGCCGCGGGAAGAGATCACGCTGGCCGAGACGCTCGGTCGGGCCGGTTACAAGTCGGCATTCCTCGGCAAGTGGCACTTGGGCCCGACCGAGGAGTTCTGGCCCAAGGCACAGGGATTCGACGTCAACGTGGCCGGGCACAGCGCCGGCGGGCCGTTCAAGTGTGGCTACTTCTCGCCGTACTTCATGCCGACGATTGCCGACGGGCCGGCCGGCGAGCATCTGCCCGAGCGGCTCTCGCGCGACGCATGCGGGATCATCGACAAGTTTCGGCAAGGCGACGAGCCGTTCCTGGTCTATCTCTCGTTCTATTCGGTTCACACCCCGCTGAAGGCACCGAAAGCCCTGATCGAGAAATACGAGAAGAAGGCCGCCGCCTTGCCCGACGCCGGCGCCGCGGAGTTTGCCGAGGAGGAGCAGGTCTCGCAGACCGACCGGCCACGACAGGTTCGCATTCGGCAATGCCATGCCGTCTACGCCGCGATGATCGAATCGATGGACCGGGCCGTCGGCCGCGTGCTCGATAAGCTCGAGGAGGCCGGGCTCGACGAGAACACGATCGTGCTGTTCATGTCGGACAACGGCGGGCTGTCGACCTCGGAAGGTTCGCCGACGAGCAATCTGCCGTTACGCGGCGGCAAGGGCTGGGTCTATGAAGGCGGCATCCGCGAGCCGTACATGATCAAGTGGCCCGGCGTGACGCGCCCGGGAAGCACGTGCAGCGTACCGGTCGTCAGCACCGATTTCTACCCCACGCTCCTCGACGCCGCCGGTCTCGACGCGATACCCGAGCAGCACCTCGACGGCGTGAGCCTCGTGCCGCTATTGCGCGGCGGCGATTCGCTCGATCGCGACGCCCTCTATTGGCACTATCCCCACTACAGCAACCAGGGCGGCATCCCCGGCGGCGCGATCCGCATGGGCCGCTACAAACTGATCGAACGTTACGAAGACGGCCGCGTCCACCTCTACGACCTCGAAACCGACGTCGGCGAGCGCAACGACCTGGCCGAGAAGATGCCCGAGCGCATCACCGAAATGCGGAGCCGACTCCACGCCTGGTACAAGCAAGTCGACGCCAAGTTCCTGCAACCGCATCCCGATGGGCCGCAGCCGTGGCGACCGGGGGATTGATTCGCAGCTTGTCGTTCGTAGTAC
>JABMRB010000879.1 GCA_013202865.1 Candidatus Nealsoniibacteriota bacterium
CCCAAGGACATGTCGGATAACCTGAAAAACTACGGCACGTTCATCCCCGGCTACCGTCCCGGCAAACGCACCGCCGATTATCTCGAACGCGTGATGGTGCGGATCACTTACGTCGGGGCCGGTTTCCTTGCCATGGTCGCCATCATCCCCACGCTGCTGAACGTCTGGATGAACGTAGACTTCGCCGTGGCCAGCTTCTATGGAGGGACCGGTTTGTTGATCGCCGTTAGCGTGGCCTTCGACCTGGTCCAGAAGATCGACAGCCATTTGGTTATGCGGAACTACCGTGGGTTGCTGGAGAAGTAGTATCATGCGAGTCGTATTCATCGGCCCCCCGGGTGCCGGCAAGGGGACCCAGGCTGAGCGGCTGGTCGAGACTTATACGATGGCCCACCTGTCGACCGGTGACATGCTCCGCGCCGCCCGCGACGCCAAGACGGAAGTGGGCCTGAAGGCCGACCGGTACATGTCGGCCGGCCAACTCGTTCCCGACGAGATCATCGTGGCAATCATCGCCGGGCGGCTCGGGCAACCGGATTGTGGACAGGGGTACCTGCTCGACGGTTTCCCCCGCACGATCGCTCAAGCCGAGTCGCTCGACGCCATGTTGGCCGAGAAAGACACGCCGCTGCACGTCGTCCTCGAACTGCAAGTGCCCGAAGAGGAACTCTTCGAGCGACTCGCCGGCCGTGGACGCGCCGACGATACGCCCGAAGTGATCCGCCAGCGGCTGGTCGCCTACCGCGAGCAGACCGCGCCGCTGCTGAAGTATTACGGCGGGCAGGAACTGCTTCGTAGTATCGACGGGCTGGGCTCGATCGACGAGATCTTCCAGCGGGCCAAAGCGGTCCTGGATGAGTTCGCCGACTAAGGGTCCGCGAGAACCGCCTCTCACACCCCAAGTTCATCGGCTCGAGGAGATCGAGGCGTGGAAATCCTACGGTCGTCCCGAGAAATTGAGCAAATGCGCAAGGCGGGCCTGCTCGTATGGGAGGCCCACCAGGTGGCTGCCGCGAAACTCCGCCCCGGCGTAACCACCGGAGAAATCGACGCCGCGATCGAACGGTTCTTCCAGCAACACAACGCCCCGCCGCTCTTCAAGGGAGTGCCCGGGCCGGTCCCCTTCCCAGCCGTTGCCTGTATTTCGATCAACGAGGAAGTGGTTCACGGGATCCCCGGCAAGCGGAAACTGGCCGAAGGCGATATCGTCAGCATCGACACCGGATGCCGGCTCAACGGTTGGTGTGGCGACGCCGCGGTAACCCACCCGATTGGGCCGGTCGACCCGGAGGTCCAACGCCTGTTGGACGTCACCCGAACGGTCCTGGAGCTTTCCATCGAGTTGATCGGCACACGGTCGCTGTGGAGCGAAGTAGCCGCCGAGATGGAAGCCTACGTCAAAGACAACAGGTTCACGGTCGTCGAGGCCTTCGTCGGTCACGGAATCGGCCGCGAAATGCACGAAGACCCGCAGGTCCCCAACTTTGCCAGCAAACAGCTACGCCGCAAGGACGATTTTCCGCTGGTGCCGGGCTTGGTGATCGCCGTCGAACCGATGGTCAACATGGGCAGCAAGCGCGTCAAGGTGTTGCGAGACCACTGGACCCAGGTCACGGCCGACGGCCGGCCAAGTGCCCATTTCGAGCACACGATTGCCGTAACCGAATCCGGGCCCTACGTCTTGACGGCAGGCCCCAACGGGGAGAGTTGGTAGAGTGGCGAGTGGAGAGTGGAGAGTGGAGAGTGGAGAGTGACGTGAAACGCCCCCGACTGCGTTCGGGGGGGTAGAAACAACCATCGGAGTTGCCGCCTGCGAGAAAGAATCCTCCGGGCGGCAAGCGAGTTAATTTAGATAATCTGGAGAAGCGATCTGCATCGGCTGTCACTCCTTGCGGCGCAATGGCGGCGTGAGATCGGTGGCAACCGCAAAAAATATGCCGGGAGGCCCTTGCGTGGTTGGGCTCGCTGCGGCTATACTGAGGCGCTTTGCCCCTCCAGGTGGAATTTGTGTGTAGTAAGCCATGAAAGTCCGTGCCAGCGTCAAAAGAATTTGTGAGCACTGTAAGGTCGTCCGTCGACGAGGTGTGGTGTACGTCGTCTGTACGAACCCGCGTCACAAGCAGCGTCAAGGGTAGCTGCCCTTTTGGCGGCAAGGACCTTTTAGTGTAGACCGATGATAGGCGGGAGTGTTGTAACATGCCGCGTTTGATGGGTGTTGATATACCGAACGATCGTCCAGCCGAAGTCTCGTTGACTTACCTCTACGGGGTGGGTCCGAAGACCGCGCGAAACCTTTGCTATGCGGCGGGAATCGACCCGCACCTTCGCGCACGCGATCTGCGCGAAGACGAGTTGGCCCGATTGGCGGCGCTCCTGGACAAGGACTACATCGTCGAAGGTCAACTGCGCCGGCAGCGAAACCAGAACATTATCCGGCTGCGCGACATCGGCTGTTACCGTGGATTGCGGCATCGCCGTGGATTGCCGGTCCGCGGCCAGCGTACCCGCACCAACGCGCGGACCCGCAAGGGACCGAAGAAGACCGTTGCCGGAAAGAAGGGCGTCAAGGACCTGCGATAGGGACCGATTCGCTTGTCGTCTGTTAGTTTGCCGGCCATCGCCGGCTTTGCCCATGGGAGTTTGATAACTGGTGGCTAAGTCCAAGAGACGAAAAGCGCGTCGCAACGTGACGGTCGGGGTTGCCCACGTCAAAGCGACGTTCAACAACACAACGATCAGCATCACCGACACCAAGGGAGACGTGCTCTGCTGGTCGAGTTCCGGTACGAGTGGATTCAAGGGAAGCCGGAAGAGTACGCCGTTTGCCGGCCAGTTGGCCGCGCAGCAGGCAGCCGAGAAGGCGGCCAAGTTCGGCGTGAAGGAAGTCGACGTCAAGGTGAAGGGCCCCGGGAGCGGACGTGAAAGTGCCATCACGGCACTGCAAGCGGCCGGCTTGAAGATCAAGTCGATCGAGGACGTTACCCCGCTGCCCCATAACGGCTGCCGCCCCAAGAAGCGGCGCCGGGTCTGAGTCTTCGACGCAACCTGGCAGACGGACCCGAATCGAAAACATCTGTTTTTTGGAGTTAGACAAGGCAATGGCGCGTGAAACCGGACCCGTTTGTCGGATGTGTCGCCGCGAGGGGGCCAAGCTGTTTCTCAAAGGCACTCGTTGCGATACGCCCAAGTGCGCTTTCGAGCGTCGCGAGTCGCCGCCGGGAATGAATACGTTCCGCCGCGGCAAGCAGACCGACTATGCAATCCATCTGCGCGAGAAGCAGAAGGTCAAGCGGCACTATGGCGTATTGGAGCGTCAGTTTCGCAAGTATTTCAAGCGGGCGGAAGCGGTCAAGGGCAACACGGGTGAGGTGTTGATGAGTCTTCTGGAACGGCGGCTGGACAACGTGGTGTGCCGGTTCGGGTTCGGCCAGTCGCGAGCCCAGGCGCGAATGATCGTCAGCCACGGGCACGTGTTGGTCAACGGCCGTCGGGTGAACGTCCCCAGTTTCATGACCCGCCCCGGCGACGTCATCCAGATCAAGGACCGCCCGAAAAGTGTACAACTGGCCCAGGCCAATGTGGAAGAGACCGGTCGCGAGGTACCCGAGTTCCTTTCCCGCTCGGACGGATCGCCGCCGACCGGACAGGTGCTTCGGCTGCCAGAATCCGCCGACGTGTCGATTCCGGTGCAGACACAGTTGATCGTGGAGCTTTGCTCGAAGTAGCCCAGCCTCAGCCGTAAGCTCTTGTTGGATCGGAGACTTCATATGCGTATTCGATGGCGTGGACTCGAATTGCCCAGCCAGGTAACGTCCGACCGGGACAGCCTGACGGCCAACTACGGCCGATTCATCGCCGAACCGTTTAACCGGGGTTTCGGCGTGACGATCGGCAACAGCCTCCGCCGAATTCTGCTGAGCAGCCTTGAAGGCAGTGCGATCACTCAGATCAAGGTGCATGGGGCCCAGCATGAATTCAGCACCATCGCAGGTGTGGTGGAAGACGTGACGGACATCGTGCTGAACGTCAAGTCGCTGGTGGTCAAGAACCACAGCGACCAGACCCGCGTCTTGCGGATCGAGCAGGAACAGGCCGGCGTGATTACCGGTGCCGACGTGCAGACCGACGATCAGGTGGAGGTGATCAACAAGGACCACTTGATCTGCACGTTGACCGACGACGTGCAGTTCCTCCTGGAGATGGTCGTGGAGAACGGGCGGGGTTACGTGCCCTCGACCGAGCACACGCCCCAGGCGCAAGAGATCGGGATCATCCCGATCGACGCCGCCTTCAGCCCGGTGACCCGCGTCCGCTATGAGGTGCAAGAGACGCGCGTCGGCCAGAAGACCAACTACGACAAGCTGACGATGGAGATCTGGACCGACGGTTCGATCACTCCGGAGATGGCGTTGGTCGAGGCGGCCAAGATCATGCGAAAACACCTCAATCCCTTTATTCAGTACAACGAGTTAGGCCCGCTGGTGTTCAGCCAGGCGCGGCCCGGCGGTACGGGGATGGACCAGGCGCTGGAAGCCAAACTTGCGATGAGTCTGGCCGAGTTGGACCTTTCGGTTCGGGCGGGTAACTGCCTGGAATCGGAGAACATCAACACGGTTCGCGAGCTCGTTGCGTTGACCGAGGATCAACTGCTGGAGGTCCGCAATTTCGGCGAGACCACGATGACCGAAGTCCGCGAGAAACTCTCTGACCTTGGGCTTCGGTTGGGAATGCGTGTGCCGCCTGTTCCCTTCAGCCTGCTGTAGCCCCTCAGCCTGTTACAGCCCTTTAGCCTGTTATAGCTGTGCCCGAAAGCACTTTCGATACGAAACACGAACAACCATGCGACATCGACGACGAGGCCGAAAGCTCGGCCGCAATCCGAAACACCAACGAGCCCTGCTGCGGAATCTGGCTAGCGCCCTGTTCCTGACCGAGCGGGACGCGGAAAACGACGACAACGCGCCCAAGGTCAAGGGCCGCATTGTGACCACGCTCTCGAAGGCCAAGGAGGTTCGCCCGTTGGTCGAGAAGTGCATCACGATCGCCCGACGCGCCCTGCCTCATCAGAACGCCGCCGACGAGCTCGAGCCGGATACCGATCGCGGCAGCGAGCAGTGGAGGACGTGGCGCGAGAGCGAGCAGTGGCAGCAATGGAACCAGACGATCGCCCCGGTGGTGGCCGCCCGGCGACGCACGCTGAAGCTGCTCGGCGACAAGCAGGCGGTTCGCATCCTCTTCGACGAGGTGGCCCCGCGGTTCGAAGATCGCCCGGGTGGGTATACCCGCGTGTTGCGATTGGCCAAGCCGCGCCTCGGTGACGCCGGCCCCCGGGCCATTCTCGAGTTCGTCGGAACGCACGACCGCCAGAAGGTCGCCGGGACCAAGCCAGCCTTCGATGACGACTCGGACGAAACCCAAGTCGATGACGTTGCCCGGCCGGACGACGAAGAACAGGCCGAGCCCGAGTCGGACGTCGCTGCCGAGTCCGCGACCGACGCGGAGCCAGAATCCGCGACCGACGACGAAGAAGCAAAGAAAGAGTCCTAGCGACTCGTCCGTTTAGCAGTCGCCGGCACGGCGACCCGTCACCAAGCATCGTCGTTTAGCAGTCGTCGGCACGACGACCCATCAACACGGCCACCCGATCCCAGGAGGGGATCCTTGATGGCACTTGCCGGGCGACAATCTTCCGCCGGCCGAGACACCCAATCTACCCGCATCCCGCGGCGTACTGCCGGGCTCGATTTCACGTTGCACGTGCGTCGTCTCTGCGAGGATATGATCGCGCGGGTCGAGCGGCTCGCTCACATCGACATGTCCCGCGTGGCGGTCGGTTTCAGTCAGACCCGCAAGACGACCGGACACGGCATGTACGCCTCGTTGACGCCGATGCGGTTTGCCGGCGGCCAAACGCACACGGTCCGTCGCGGTCGTCGCTGGGGTGTGCAGCGTTTACACGACGCCACCGGCCGCGAGATGCTCTACATCGTCAACTTCTACCTGCCGCGGTTTCTGAATCTGGAGTTTCGCGAGAAGCTAACCACGGTCGTCCACGAGCTATGGCACGTCGGCCCGAAGTTCGACGGCGACGTTCGCCGCTTTGCCGGCCGGTGTTTCGCCCACGGCAGTTCGCAGAAGCGTTACGACGCAACGGTCGACGTGCTGGTCGACCGCTGGCTTGCCGCCGGCCCGCCCGACGCGCTCTACACGTTCCTCCGCGGAGGCTTCCGCGACCTGATTGCCCGCCACGGTCGCGTCTACGGCCGCAAGGTCCCCGCACCCAAGCTGATCGCGGTGCGGTAGAGGCGAACCCTAGGGGTGAAACTCGCTCTTGGCGGGAAACCCCGGCGGCAGCGTGGGCAGATCGCGCCGGCCGTCGCCGTTGAAGTCGCCGCGCCGGTAGGCGGTTACGTCGATCTGCGAACCGACCGGGCCGCCGGTCGCCGAAAGCTTTGCACCGGGGCTGCCGGAGGCCAGACGCAGATCGAGCCGGAAGTCGGTCTTCTGACCCCAGTTGGCGATCAGCCAGTCCTTGATCGGTTTCTCGGCCAGCGGCGGCACGACGGTGATGCTCGCCGCGTCGATCCGGATCACCCGACGGCGGACACCGTCGAAATTCACCTCAATGTAGTCGCCTCCGCGAAACAGCCCGGTGCCGCCGCGTAGATACCAACGGCCACGGGTCGACTCGTGCAACCGCCGATGGTCCAGCGTAGCCATCGCCACCGGGGCGTTGCGAAATCGTGGACCGGCGTAGACCGAGTGACGGTCCTGACCGGTCGAGCGGCGGACCGACTCGAAATCGCGATGCCAGCCGTCGGCGGTGGCGATGATCATGGCGTTTTTCGCACGGGCCGTATTCCAGAACAGGTTGCGGTCCGCCCGATAGCCCGTGATCCCCTTGGTGCCGAACAGCGCCGAGCCGTGGCCGGTCATCATCACGTTCTCGCGCACGTCGTAGTCTTCCCAGGTGAGGTTCATACACCCGTAGCCGGATAGCGCCAGCGTATTGCCCTGGACGAGATAGTGGCCGGCATTGCCGTGTCCGAAGATCAGCATGTAGGCCGTGCATCCGACGACCATGTTTCCGGTGAACCGGCCGTCGCGGGTCTCCTCCATCATCACCGACTGGCCGGCCGCCAGCAGCAGGTTGTCCTCGAACCGCACATCGCTCACGCCGCGATAGACTTGCAGGTTGTCGGGATGGCCCCAGAGCAGGTGATGGTGAACGTAGTTGCGACGCACGGTCACGTCGTCGGATTTCCAGGCAATCACGATGCCGTCGACGGTGCCGTATCCGACGTCGTTCTCCTCGATCAACACACCGCTGCTGGAACTGACCGAGATGCCGTAGCCGTTGTGCCTGACGACGTTTCGGGCGGCCGTGCAGCCGATCGTATCGCGCAGCGAAATGCCGTACTGCTCGTTGTGGTGAACAATGCAGCGGCGGACCGTCACGTCCCGGGCCCCGTAGAGCTCGATCCCGGCAGCGTATTGTCGGCTGCCGGTGACCTCGAGCCCTTCGATCAGCACGTGAGCGCCGTCGCGAACCGACACCAGCGCAGCCGCCGTCCGCGGGGCCTCGACGCGTTGCAAGGCGTCTTCGTCCGGCGGTTTGAAGAAGATGCGAAACCGTGCGGCATCCGGCTCGCCCAATGGCTCGACGGCCCATTCGCCCGGCCGGTCGATCCACTGGGCACGGTTCTGCAGGTAGTAGGTGTCGCCGTCGGTCAACCGGGTCTTGGCCGGGTCCGTCTCGAGCGTCACCCGGCCGGTTTGCGCGTTGAACGCTACGATCGGAAATGCATGGAAGACGTTGCCGTGCTGCAACCACACGCGAACTTCACCGCCCGTCTCGTCCGCCTCCATGCCTTCGAGGTGCCGCGGGTCGGCAAGCACGTTGCCCTCGATTGCGGTCGATTTCCACCAGCCTTCGTTAGGCTCCCGGGCGATCGGCTGCACCTGCGAGCCGACCAACAACTGTGCCGGCTCGAAATCGAGCACGGTCGTCCACAGCCCGGCGTCGGTCTTCTCCCAACCGGTAACCGGCACACATCCGCTCACGACGGCCCGCTCGCCGTCGGCCGCCCGCAAGGTGATCGGTTTGCCCGGCTCTCCGGCGGGGATCTTCACCTGCTCGCGATACACGCCGCCGCGCACGGTAACGGTATCGCCCGGCCGCACCACCTTCATGGCCGCACCGATGGTCCGAAACGGCATCGTCGCCGACCCATCCTCATCCGCCGCCCGCGAACCGCCATCCACCCAAAGCAACCGCGCAGCCTCCTCCCCCTCAGCCGCCAAGCCCCCAACTCCCCAAGCGACCGCAACCACCACCAACCAGCACCCTCTCATACCAAATCCTCCATCCCCGCTATTCTTCTTCATATTCTACCTTCTGTACTCTACCTTTTTCTCATTCCCTTCTTCCCCCTTTCCCCTCTTCCCTCCTTACACTTTCTTCTCTTTCCCCCGGAAATCCTCCCTCACCGGACAGAAGCACTCGACCACCCGCATAAACTTCCCCCCAACCGTAACCTGATGCACGACCCCACCGGGCAACCGCCACATCTGCCCCGGCCGAACCTGAAACGATTGCCCGTCGACGACAAACTCGGCCTCCCCTTCGACCATATAACCGACCTGTTCGTGCGGATGGCTATGTTC
>JABMRB010000013.1 GCA_013202865.1 Candidatus Nealsoniibacteriota bacterium
AGATTAGCCTCGGTGTGTCACTCTCTCCCGGCAACGCAGTGCCGGGGCGTTTCAACCATTTACCACTAATAACTCGCAAGGGAACTACTTCCCGACTCGGCTATGAGCAGTGAGCTTTGAGCAGTGAGCTTTGAGAAAGCCCATTACTCATAGCTCAAAGCTCATAGCCAACGCCCAAGAACTGAATCGGGAAATTTCAAGACGTATGACCCACGCGTGGGTCTCGTGCCTCGACCCACCCTACATGCTTGCCCCTACTGAATCGGCGCCATCAACCGGGAAACACTCACGGCCAGACGGAACCAGAACGAGCGGCCGGTGAGATCTTCGCTCTTGACGAGCCGGCAGGCGGCGAAGTCCTCCTCGAGCATCGCGCGGACCTCGGCTGCAAACCGTGCGTCGGCCGCCGCGATTGTGATCTCGAAATTCAGCCGAAACGACCGATTGTCTAGGTTGGCGGTCCCCACGGCCGCAAACTCGTCGTCGACGAGAATCACCTTCTGGTGCAGGAAACCGGGCTGATATCGGTAGATCTTCACGCCGGCCGCCTCCGTCTCTTCGATGAACGAGAAGGCCGAGAGGTAGACCAACACGTGGTCGGGTTTCTCGGGCAGCATCACGCGGACGTCGACGCCACGCAAGGCGGCCAATTGCAACGCGGCGATCACTTGGGCGTCGGGCACGAAGTAGGGGCTGGCAATCCAGACGCGATGCCGGGCCGAGTGGATCGCGTGGACGAAGAACAGCCCGCAGGTCTCGAACGGATCGGCCGGCCCGCTGGCCAATGCGAGCACCTCCTGCTCGCCGCCGTCGGCCGCCTCGGGGTCCCAGTTCAACTCGGGCACCTCGTGCGTGGCCCAATACCAGTCTTCCAGGAAGGCCAACTGGACGCACTGCACCACCGGCCCCGCCAACTCCGTGTGCGTATCCCGCCAGGGTCCGATCTTGGGATCGCGGCCCATGTATTCGTCGCCCACGTTCAGCCCGCCCACGAAGGCGGTCCGCCCGTCGACGATGACGATCTTGCGGTGGTTGCGGAAGTTCAACTGGAACCGGTTACCCCAGCCCTTGGTCGTCTGGAACGGGCGGACCGCGATGCCCGCGTCGGTCATTTCGCCGAGGTAGGCCTTGGAGAGCTTATAGCAGCCCACTTCGTCGTAGAGGAAGTAGACACGCACTCCGTCCTTGGCCTTGGCGATCAGTTTCTCGTGAAGCTGCCGGCCGACCTGGTCGTCTTTGACGATGAAGTACTGCACGACGATGTAATCAGTAGCGGCGTCGACGGCCGCGAAAATGGCCGAGAACGTGGCCTCGCCGTCGATCAGCAGCCCGACGCGGTTGTGCCGGGTAAACGGCATCTTCGCCAGCCGCTCCAACACCCGCAGCCCGCAATGATCGTCGGCCAGCGTGCCCCGGAAGACCGACCGATACTCCTGCAGCCGCTCGAGAACGTGGCGGATGCCCTTGTCGTCGCTGCGCCGAGCGCGGACGTAACCCTGGAACTTATTGCGGCCGAAGATCCAATACATCGGCAGCGTCACGTAAGGGAACATCACCAGCATGATCGCCCAGGCAATGGCCCCCTGCGACGTTTTCGATCTGGTGATCGCATGCAGCGCCGTGAGCACGCCCAGCGCGTGCAGCAACAGGGCGATCAGTCCGAACAGTGTGAGCGATTCGACGTCGAACATGGGTCTGTCACGAAGCGGAGGCGGTGTGCAAGTTACGCCAAATTGTATCCCGGTCTTCACCGCAGGACAACCAAGCATTTAGCCGCCCGGTGCGTTCTGGTGCGGCTTCTCCAACGTCAATCAGCGGCGAACGGCTATCGCGGTACGTGACTACCGTACAGGAAATCCTTCGTTCCGTCACGTCGAGACAGATGCTCGCCGCCCCCAGCCGGTGGCTCGTTCAGGGGCCCAAATCGGGCCGAACCCCCTCACGAGTTGGGCATTTCCGGCCAGATTTCCAAGTAATTTCTGATTTCTCGGCGGTGATGGGGGCAGAAAGTGCGTGCAATTATCGGGAGTCATGCTATTCTGGGGGTCGTGTTGATACTGAATTTCCCGTTTCCGACTCTGGCTTTATTCTTCAGGAGAGACGCATGAACACACGAAGCCGAACCAGGACCGTTTTGACCCTTTTTTATCAAGGAACTGCAGCGATGAAAAAACACACGTTAAGTAGAATGATTATTGTGGCTGGGATGGTCCTGGCCTGCGGGACCATGGCTATGGCGGCTGACGAAACCATCACTTGGACAGGTGCCGGTGATGGATTCATTGGTAGCGGCAATAACTTCACGCCGGATCTCGGGAACAACACTGTCGCGCAACGACATCACTTTGTGATCGACAACAGCACGATTAATATAACCAGACTCTCGGACAATAACACATGGCTGGACGATGGAACCACAGTGGATCCAACAGACCCTGCTGTTGGCTCTGGCAAATGGGGCGGTAAATCAATGGAACTGTCCGGTACTGGTTATATTTCAAACCAGGCTTTTAGTAAGAACGGTCTCTGGAATGTGAAAACCTTCCGCATTGGCGAAGTAGGCGTCGGATTTCTCAACCAGAGCGGCGGCACCCTGGATCTAAGCCCCGGCAACGGCGACCAAACCCAGCTATTCAATAGTCAAGGTGAACTTCGAATCGGCGGATTTAATAAGAATGATGTGGACTGGAACGGAATTGGAACCTACACCATGACCGGTGGGTTGCTCACAAACCACGGTCCTTTCGGTAGTCCTGCGGATGCAACTGGCTGGGTCCGTCTTGGCGAAAGTGGCACGGGTACATTGAGCATCGGCGGCACTGCTACAGTTGATTTGATCGAAGTGTCAACAGAGGGCGTCGTTAACCCAAGTCTGGCTGCAATAACGTTGGGTGCTAATGTCGTCGACACCGGCACCAACAATGCCCTATTGGAGATCATTGGTACGGGCGCCACAGTCAATATCGATACGCTGGCCATGATGGGTGGTTTTACAAATACCATCAAGTTTGGCCTTGACGGTGGTGCTGTTTCACCAATCAATGTTGCCGGTGGAATAGCCGATGCCGACGGGGTAGGCGTTTACATAGCTGCTGGTGGCTGGATTGAAATTACAGGCTATGAAGATCTTGCATCTGGTGCTGTGATTGACCTTATTGACACGACTAATGGTTTCTTCGGGGCCGAGACTCTTTCCCTGGGTGCAGCTTCTGCCGATCACTTCTTGTTGGGCTTGGATGGTACCGGTAAGATTCTTCAGGCAACAGCAGTCTCCAGCCCCGATTATACCTCCGTCACCTGGGACAACAACGACGTCGATGGCACCGCCGCCGGCGACCTGCAGTGGGAAACCGGAACCAACTGGGATCCCGAGGGGACCCCGTCCGCCCTCAGCCTTTGCACCATCGACAACGGCGACGTCGTCGACCTCTCCGGGACCGGCGAGTTGGCCTACGGCATCGAACTGGGTGCCACGATCGCCACCACGCTGAACGTTACCGGCGACCTGACCGTCTCCACCGCCGTCAACGTCGCCCTTGGCAGCACGCTGACGGTCGACGGCACGCTGACCGCCCAAACCGCTACCGTCGCCGGAACGCTGGCCGGCAGCGGCACGATCAACGTCGAGCCGGTCGAGATCGAGGCCACCGGCACGGTCGCCCCCGGCGGCGACGGCATCGGCGACTTGACCATCGGCGAAGGCGAACTGGTAATCGACACCGGTGCGACATACAACGCCGGCGTGAGCCTGGGTGACGGGAACTTGGTGGAGATCGCGGCCGACAGAATCACCCTCGCCTCCGCGGCCAGCGCCATCCACCTTGGCGGAACGCTGGCACCTCAGGGCGTCGGGCGTACCAGCGCCGATTTCTTCTCGGCCGGCACCACGTTGAAGGTTGTCGACAACTCCGCTGGCGGGTCCATCACGGGCACATTCACCGCCACGCCCGCGGCGGCGGATGATGCTACCTCGCACATCGGCCAGGGTGCCTTCCTGAGGGACGTCAATCCGACGGCGACCGGCGTGGACCTCGATCTGTTCGTCGCACTGGGCGGCGACGCTGACGGCGACGGCAAGG
>JABMRB010000880.1 GCA_013202865.1 Candidatus Nealsoniibacteriota bacterium
GGTAAGCGTCGACCACATCATGGGTCATCAACGTGGGGACATGGCCAGCGTCTACCGCGAGCGGATCAGCGACGAACGCCTGCAAAACGTGACGAATCACGTCCGTGAGTGGCTGTTCCCACCGGAGGAGAACAAGTAGGATACCAGCATTGCCGGGTGGGCGGTGGCCACTGCCCCACGCGGCCGGACCACTCGCCCGAGTTTTCTCAATCCCTCAGGTGGGCTGTCCGGCCGACCCGGCTCCTTGAAAGGATTGGGAGTCATGGCTAAGCAGTCTGTTGCGATCAGGCTCAAGCGGGTCCACGACGACGCACAAACCATTCTGCGCGTGGCTAAAGCGTCTCTGGCGTTGGGGAAAATGCTCCGTTTGGATAAGCCGTTTCGAGAGTTGGCCTCCGACACGACGTGGCATTCTGGCGTAGCCCATGGCGTCGACAATCTGCGAGGCGCCGTGGCGTCTGGGCAAGACGTTGCAAGGGACATCCAGATTTTGCTTGCAAGAGAAGGTGGCTACCAGGTATGTGGATGTCATGGGGCTTTCGCCGCTGACGCGGTATTCGAGTTAGGCAAGGATCTCGCGGAACGAATTGGGACCACCCTCGACGGAGAGGACTTTGCCAAAGCTCTTCGGGACGGCTCCTTTTCCAGTGACGGAAAAGATCTTTTCGCCGTGGCTATTGTGGGCAGAGAGATTGTTAGCCGTCACCCAAGTGCTTGGGGACAGTTGAAGGCGGCCGTGGGCGCCGTCAAGACGGAATATCTCGTTGCGTGCAAAGGGATTGATGCTTGCCTTGAAGAGACGGCGGCCCTGGGACAGCTCACCGAGCGGGGTGAAGAGGCGTCTATGAAAGCCGGAATGGAAGCTGCCGTCTTTGAGACCGCCTACAGACGATTGGCGGAGCTTCTCTTGCCCGCCATCAACGCTGTCGAACGAGTCAAAGGAGATCTGGACAAGGCCGCGGGAGACTTGTGGCCCGGCGAGCTTCTTTCGGTTTGCGGCGGTGCCCGTAGGACTAATCACCATGCCGTTGCGGTCGAACTGGTTCGGAGAGTCATGTCCGCCATTCGCACGGCTGCGGTCAACGAGCTTGGCGCCAAGGACTACGAGACCGACACAACGACACCTGAGTGTGTCGTTGGGCAATGGGTAGAGTTGGATCCAGAGGTTCTTACCGCCGAGAACTTGCCGCTCTTCCTGGGCGCCATCGCGTTTGTGAATTCGAGGGAGGTTGAGACGCTTGAAGAGCGATTGGAGCAGGAGGCAACCCGAGTCCGCCACAACGGCGGAGCGTCCGCGGAGGTAGGAAACGAGGGGAGTACATTGTATATCCCTGGGGCAGAGGTCGAATCCAAATCGGCCCTAGACAAAGCACACAGTTACGCAAAGGAATGCTGCGAGTTCGCGGAGGTCTTGGCGGACTGCGTGGCCCCCAAACAGTCCGCCGAGCCGGGCGAGGGGGCGTCTCCAGTCCCGCAGAGCAATCTTCTTGCTGCCCTGGCTGCATTGGGCCCCTCAGGTCAGATCGCGGGCCAACCTGGGTTGTCTGCCGGGCCTGTGCCGGGCAGCCCGGATGACGTGCCAATCGAATCCCCACAAGACACGCCTCTCGAAAGAGCCAGCGCCGACCAATGGTGCCTTTATCAAGCCGCGACTAGCGCCGGTTATGGAGTCGCTCTCATTGGGGCGGTTCTAGAAGGCGCAAAGTGGCTGGAAGGCCCCAGCGGTGACCAATCGTGTCGCATACAGGCAGTGGTTCAGATACTCACAGACAATCTCGAACGGTTGCGGATGCATGGCCGACGGGCCGACACGTATCTCTGCAGGCAGCGGGTATGCCTGAACAGGACCGGGATTGTTGAAGAATGCGGCTTCTCCGGCGTAACCTATCTCGACGTTGCCTGCAACCTTATCGCCGAGATTCTCCAGAAGATTCAGTCGCTGGCCCCGCGGGAATTGGGTGAACTACAGAGAGCGTGTAGCATACCGGAAGTTACACAGCGTGGACTTCGTCGCTTGCTGTCCAAGATTGCCGCCGACGTGCTCGACACCACAAACGAGCCGTTCGACAAGATTGTTCGCCGATATACCGAGTGGCCTTTTCGAGCCGCGGCAAAAACTGAGGAACAAACAACAGCCACCACGGCAGAGTCGAAAGAGGAAGCTCCTCTCCAAGATAACACGCAGGCCGTGATCCAACAGGAACTCAACAAGCAGTTCGCAGGATTGCTGGCAGAGGCCCAGTCGCTCAAGCAGAAGGCGACCGAGGACGGTCCTGACAGGCCACAGGTTGTTGATGAGGCGCCGGTGACGGCCGAGCAATCGCCTATGGCCTCGACAGCCGCACAGGCCACGACTATGACGGGTGACCAAAGCGAGACTCCTAACATGGATAAGGAGTGCATTGCTGCCCTCAACCACTTCGGCAAGAATAGACTGGAACTCAACACCCTTACTCTGACGCAGAAGTTCTACCTGCTCTGCGCCTACTGGAATGACGCCAAGGACCTTTCACCAGCCAAGCTCCGGGACGAGTACGTTAGCTCCGAGTGCTACCGCGAGTTTTGGATCGATACCAACTCTCACAACAAAGCGCGACTCCGCGTAAAGGAGGGCATTGATCGAGGGAAGAAGTTACTGGCGAAACTCACGAATTCTTGAGTTGCCCCCGCTTTTTGCCCCCCGTTGCCCCCGCTTTTTGCCCCCGATTTCGCGTTTGACCCGCCCCCTCATCGCCCGACTAGAATGCTCTTGTAGTGAGAAACCTCACGCAGGAGCAATTCATGTCAGGCATTCATAGTACGCGAGAAGTAGCCGAGTTCCTCGACACTGACGAGTGGCGCGTCCGTCGTCTATTCGAGGATGGCACTCTCGCGGAGCCCAGCCGCTTCGCTGGCAAGCGCGCAATCCCCAGCAGTCTAGTACCTGCGATCGTGGACGCACTGCGGCGCCGTGGCTGGCTTCCTCGCCCTAACGCGACGGAGGCCCCGGCCTGATGAGCACGGCGACCGCCACGCTACCGATTATGCTGACGCCGCCGGCTGTGGCGAAGCGCTACGGCGTGAAGCCAGAGAGAATACTTGGCTGGATACGCTCAGGTGAAATTCGCGCGATTGACGTGTCGAGCAAGGGTAGCAAGCGACCGCGATTTCGGATTGACCCCAAGGACTTGGAAGTCTTCGAGTTGAGAAGATCTGTTGTACCGGCAAAGAAGCCATCCCGCCGCCGTCGGCAGCAGGCTGATGTTACGGAATACTTTTGAGCGAGGGGCATGCCGGGGCCGCGCCATTGCGTCTGGACAAAACAATACCCATGAAAAAAGCCCGGCGGCGTGCAGGCCAAGCCGGGCGGAAAGGAAAGTGAAGATGCATTCTACCTCTGAACGGAGTCGCCGACAAGACATCGGTCGCCGGCGGAACGGAAAATCCCAACCGACGTTGGAACGGACAACGTTCAAGACTTCGCGACTCCTGGAATTTTGTTCCGAGAAGGAACTGACGGCGCAGATCGGCCACGAGAAGGACGACTGGCCGCTTGTGGTGGTCAAAGAACTCCTCGACAACGCCTTGGACGCCTGCGAGGAGGCCAGCGTCGCGCCCGAAATCACGATCAGGGTGGACGCCGACGGGATCGCCGTCGAGGACAACGGGCCGGGCATCCCAGCCGAGACGATCAACGGCGTGCTCGACTACGCGGTCCGCGTGTCCAACAGGGAGGCATACGTCGCCCCAGACCGGGGCGCCCAGGGCAACGCTCTGAAGACGATCGTCGCTATGCCGTTCGTGCTGGACGGCAGCCAGGGCCGAGTTGATATTACGGCCAACGGCCAGCGGCACGAGATCACCTTCGCGGTCGATCCGATCCGGCAGGAACCGGTCATCGAGAGCAAGGTCTTGCCGGCCGAAAATGTAAAGAACGGCACCCACACCAAGCTGTTCTGGCCGGATTCAGCTTTGCTCAATACTGACCGACACCGAGTCGCGATTCTTACAATTTGCCGACGACTACACCTTCCTAAACCCCCATGTCACTCTGACCGTTGACTGGTTTGGCCAGCGGACCCAGGTGGCGGCCACCAACCCAGGGTGGAAGAAGTGGGTCCCGAGCGACCCGACGTCACCGCACTGGTACGGCCTGGAGCATTTCGAGCGTCTAGTCGCGGCCTATATTTCTCACGATCAGGACCTGGACAAAGATCGGTTCGTCCGCGAGTTGGTCACGGAGTTCCGCGGGCTCACTGGCACTGCCAAGCAGAGGGCCGTGCTGGAGGCGACTGGGCTCAACCGGACCCAACTGTCCACGTTGGCGAACGGCGACGGACTGCGTCACAAGATCGTCGAGAACCTCCTTGCCGCCATGAAGCAGCACAGCAAGCCGGTCAAGCCTGCGGTATTGGGCGTGATCGGCAAGGAGCACATTGCGGCGCGGTTCAAGGCGATGGGCTGCGAGATGGACAGCTTCGAGTACAAGAAGACCGTCGAGGTCGACAAGGACGACGACCTGCCCCTGGTGATCGAGACGGCCTTCGGTTGGCGCGGCGAAGAGTGCGAAGAGGAACGGCGGATCATCACCGGCGTCAACTGGTCACCCGGCATCGTCAACCCGTTCCGCACGCTGGGCAGGGCCTACGGCGACGGATTGGCCGCGATGCTGACCGAGTTGAAAGCCGGCGCCGACGAGCCGATCGTGTTTGTGCTGCACTGTGCCTGTCCCCGAGTCCAATACACCGACCGCGGCAAGTCCGCGGTAGTGATGAAGTAAGTGAGGAGATCAAATCATTAGGTTGCAACCTCCGCCGCGCGCCACCCTACATCGCGCAGTCTGCCTATAGTGTCAGGTGAAGCGGTCTCGCGACGATGATGCAGACAAAAGAGCGGGCTCCCGGGTAAAACATTGAAGCGTTCAAACA
>JABMRB010000881.1 GCA_013202865.1 Candidatus Nealsoniibacteriota bacterium
CCGGCCCCGCCATCACACGATGGCGGGGCCTATTCTTCTCCACATCCATTCTCATTCTTTTTGTCCTCCCTCTCCTCAGAAAACCTGAACTCCAATCCCTCAAACTGCCCTCAATTCACCCACAGATTCTCCGGAAGAGCCAAAAATAAGGCTTGACGCCACGACGGACAGCTCCGCCAAGAAACAAAAAACAAGGTCTGACCCCACGACTTGACAGATGATTCCCAGCGAGAGAGTTGGCCACTTTCCGGGTGCCACTGACCTTCGAGGGTGGGCCAGCATTTCGGACCGGCAGCGATGATTTTTGCGGAGAGGGCTTTGCCCTTGGAGAAGGCTCATTCACAAAATCGCCGGTGCTGCTTGCAGCAAGAGGATGGGGGAAACCCTTGCCCAATTGGGGAACTGGCGGCAGGCTGGGATCGGGGATTAGGACTCGAGACAGCGCGAGGAATATGGCCCGAAAACAGGACTGGAGCACGCCGGACCGATCTGATACATTAGTACACGTATCGCTCTAGCCGCAAATTGAACCACGGATTACACAGATAACGCGGATGGGAAACGACGACATGCCATGCTCTGATTCTTCTATCCGTGACGTCCGTGTAATCCGTGGTTCTTCATGGCGGAACCTGAGTTTCTTGCTGCCGTCTCGGAATTGTTTCCTTTTGTTACCCCCAAATCCAGAAAAAGTGTGCAACATTACCGTAACCCCAATGATGAAAACACTTTGCGAGAATCCGAAAGGGCACGAATGTACACGTTGCATCAGGACGAGTCAAGGGGGCGAGTTGCCACGCAACTCGGGTCGCCACAACGACTTAGGGAGACGCCGGACCGGCCGGGGGCGATGGTCGGTTGGGCTAGGGGCGGGTAAGAATTGTGTTTCTGGCGGTCGCCGACATCAGGCCGGCGACGTAACCCGTGACCACGCAACGCCTTACAGGAATCCGCCAAACATCGGCACGCCCAAATGTTGCACTTCGACCGGCCAAACCGGGGAGAATTACGGCAATCGCGGACCGACCGTGGTTCAAACCGACGACGGCCCCCAGCCGCTGAACCTGATCGCCGTGCCAAAGCGCCGAAGGTTCAAGGGCCAACCGTCCCGGCCACGCGAAACCCGTGGTGGTCGTTGGGGCGGTCGGGGCGGTCCATGTAGCGGAACGCGCTGCGGAAGTGCTTTGGGTTGTCGTAGCTGTACGACCCGCCACGCAATACCCGCGAGGAACCCTTCGTCGGTCCGGTCGGGTCGCTGCGTGGTGATCGCTTGTAGTAATCCTCGCCGTACCGATCGGCACACCACTCCCACACGTTCCCGTGCATGTCGTAAAGACCCCAGGCGTTGGGTTTCTTTTGACCTACCGGATGCGTCCCGTACCCGGCGTTGTGGTCCCACCACGCATACTCTCCCGCAACGGCCTTGTCGTCACCGAAATTCCATGGAGTTGTAGTCCCCGCTCGACAGGCATACTCCCACTGGGCCTCGGTGGGCAGGCTGAACTTGACGCCGGGCCTGGCGAACTTCTCGTTGAGCTTGTTGACGAAAGCCTGGCAATCGTTCCAACTGACTCGCTCGACCGGGTTCTTCGCCCCCTTATTACGGCCCGCCTCGGTGCCCATCACTGCCTTCCATTGCTCCTGGGTCACCTCGCACTTACCCAGGCAGAACGGCTTGGTGATCGTCACTTTGTGGACCGGGACCTCGTCGAAATCGCCGACGGCGTCACCCATCAGGAACTCGCCGGCCGGGATCAGGACCAGATCCATCTTCACGCCGCCGCCGAGTTCCAGCGAGATCTCCTTGGCCGGGGGCGGCTCGGCTTTCGCTTCGCACAGGCAGCCCCCAAGGCACAGGACGGCAACCAGCAGGGCGACAACGCCCGCCACACTACGGCTGTTTCTCATCATGGTCTCCTCTAGGTCTCCTCTTGTTCCTTCTCCGCGACCGGCCCGTAGTGCTCTCCCAAGTCGCCGGCCAATTGGCGGCCGAGCGTGGCCAGTTTCTTTCGTTCGTCGTCCGAGAGAGGCTTGAAGGCAGCGACGTGCTTGACGTTCTGCCGCATCTGGTTGACGTTGTGTACGCCCAGATTGGCGGTGGCTACGTCGGGCGTACTCAACGCATAGCGAATGGCCATTTCGACGTTCTTCTCGCCGACGTTTGGCTTGGCCTCGGGATTCCACCATTTGCCGGTCTCTTCACTGGGGCCGGCGAAGACCTTCATGGCCACGATGCCGACGTTGTGCTTGCGGGCCAGCGGCAATACGTCCTTTTCGAAGCCGTAGACGAAGTCGTCGATGAAGTTCACCGGTACCATCATCACGTCGATCTGGCCGGTCTCCAGGAATGCTGCCACCCGACCCGGGTGGTCGTGGCACGTGACGCCCGCGAAGCGGCACTTGCCGGCCTTCTTCTGCTTCAACAGCCAGGTGAACACGCCGTCGGGGCCCCGCGCTTTCTCGACGTCGCGACCGCCGAGCTGGTGGAAGTAGAGCAGGTCCACGTAGTCCGTCTTCAGATTTGTCAGCGAGCCGGTGAACATCTTCTCGGCCTCGGCAACGCTATCCGTGAAAACCTTCGTACCCAGAATCATCTGCTTGCGCCGCTTGACGATCGCCGGGCCGATGCCCTCTTCGGCGTTGCCGTACCCGGGCGCGGTATCGATGTAGTTGACGCCGAGGTCCAGGGCCTCGCTGACGATCTCGGTGACCTGGGGCGGAGTGATCTTCTGGGCCATGCCGCAACAGGCGGTTCCCAAGGCCATGCAGGTCACCTTGAGGTTGGTGCGGCCGAGCACGCGGCGGGGCAGCGCCTGGCGGGCCTGCGGGGCGGGCGTCTCGGCCGCCGCCGCAGTAGAGGCCATCCCGGCCGCCAACACGGCCGCCGGGGCTCGCCGGATGAATCCTCTACGCGATATGTCTGACGGTTTTTTCTCGGGCATCCGGGGCTCCTCGCAATTGCGGTGTGTCGTTTGGCTGTCGCAGCGCGATGACGACCGGAAAGAAACCGGCGGCAATCCGGTTAGCCAACCGCGACCAACGATGCGGCCGGAGCATGGCCTGCTGCACCTGGTCGAGCACCCGGGCGAGCGTTGAGCCCTGGCTGGTGGCGGTCAATTCGAGTTCGGCACTGCCGGCGGTAAGCGTGCTTCCGGCGAAGAGCCGGTCGGCGGGTGCCTTGTGGACCGGCCGCGACTCGCCGGTGAGACACGCTTCGGAGACCCACGCCTCGCCATGCAGGAGCCGGCCGTCCAGCGGGACCGTTTCGTCTTTTTCGACCCGGACCCGATCTCCGACGGCGAACGTTGCCGCGGCGAGGAAGCGACCGTCCGGGGCCCTGGCCTTCGACGGCAGCAGCGCAGCCAGGTTGCGAAGCACGGCCGTCGAACTCCGCTTGTATCGCGCATCGACAAGCCCGGCGCGAAGCGCATTGCGTTCCACGTAGCGACAGACAACACAGAAATGGTCGTCGTCCTGAACGGGAAAGCTCTTGAAACGGCCCTGATAGACGTGACCTTC
>JABMRB010000882.1 GCA_013202865.1 Candidatus Nealsoniibacteriota bacterium
GCTCGGCCACGCCCGGTTCTCCCGCAACTGACCTCGCGTCGGCAGCCGTCCCCCACGACAAGCCCACTCGGCCAACGCCCAGCGTCCGCGCCTGTTACCCCAAAACGGGCAGAATTGAACCAGGCCCAAGCTTCAAATGGGCATGAGCGCCTTCGGCTTCGTGGTGAACGCCGCGTCGATTGCCCGAAGTGTGCGAAGAGCGTATAACATGGCAGGAGATGCAGGGGCAGACAATTTCGCACATCTTGAGTCAAGGCTTGCCGCACGCAGGATGACCAAAAGGCCGAATGGCAGGCTTACTATCGTAGCCTGCGAACTGCGGGCCCATTAGGGCAATATCCAGTTAGACGTGTACCTTGGCGATATGCAGATATTGCCGACATGGGTGAGACCGATGCGTTTGGCAATATTCAAATCCGGCGGGGCATTGTGGGGCAGGAACTCGCTGAAACACTCCGGCATGAGGGCGTCCATCGTTTCTTTAGCCCACGGCGAGGGCCTTTTCTAGATTTTCGTGCGAGGAAAGGAATGCAGGCCTACCTCCATTCGCATCTTATTGGATACCTGGAAGAAGCGATTGCTGAAACCGTCGGTACGAGAAGCCTTCGGCGAGGACTTGCGTTTCCATTGCAGGGCGACTATGGCCTATCTCGCACACGAATCATTCTGGAGGGTGTGGGCTACGCGACTATCGTAGCCGGTGCTTCGTACGGAACGTACAAGCTTGCGAATGGAGGACAGTGATGGCTTCCAGCTGGCTGTTTCGACTGTTGCGGTTCGTTGTTCGTATTCCGCCTCCCAAGATCAGCAAGGAAGATGCGATTTCCATTGCGCTGATTGAGTGCAAAAAGCGAGGTTGGACGCTCAAAGAACCGGCGGTGATTGACGAGTTACATACTTGGCGCGTGACAGGTTTTGTGAAAGGAGGCCCCTGGATTGCTATTGACCAGCAGACGGGGCTTGTCGTGCGGAGAGGGTCTGCACCACGTTAGAGAAAATAGTAGAAAAAATGGGGATAAGTCCAATTGTGCGACAGGTGGGAAGCCAAATACCGCACCTGCCTGATTGTTCGATCCGCTGTGGCGTCCACTCTCCCGATGGCCGCACGCAGGAGAACTTCCTGCAGCAGGGCTCCGCCGACGTGTCGGACAAGTTCAGCGCCCACGCGCCCGTGCTCTGGGATCGGAGTTGGCGGCTGCGGGGCACAAAGAATCCCACACCCGGACCCTATGAAAAACCGCGACGCGGCCGCGGCGATCGCGTGCTGCACCGTTACATCTACGACGGCCAGCGGATCGCGCAACGCGAAACCTACCGCAACCGGCCTCGCCAGACGTCGCCGACCGAAACCACCCGGTTCATCCACACGGTGCCGGGCGGGCCGACGTTCTTTGCCGACTCCGACGCCACGCTCGACGTCGACCTGCCCGACCGCTACGGCCGCGAGATGCTCCGCTACCGCGCCCGGGAAGGCAACCGGTGGTTTGGAAGCGGCGGCAAGGTGTTCAAACTGCTAAACGGTGTGAGGTGCCCCCTTTTTCTGTGCCGGGGGTTATGAGAGTACGGTCTGGGGTAAGGGTAATGGTTCTGAACCTCGGGTGTGCCGCGGCTGGCAGCCGGGGTATCGGGTGTTGCGGCGATTACGCTCTCGTGTCATCCTACCAGCGGCCCCCCCTTTCGATGAGTTCCCATCCATGCCCGACCCCAGCGTCCAACTGATTCTGGCTAGCCAATCTCCTCGACGGCGCGAGTTGCTCGCGGCGGCCGGTTATCGGTTCGAGGTCCGTCCGCCTGCTGAATCGGCGGAATCCGGCCAATTTCCGGGCGAAAGTGCAGCCGAACTGGTCGCCCGGCTCGCCCGTCAGAAGGCGGGCGATGTGGCCCGACGGATCGACACCGGCTTGGTGCTCGGTTGCGATACGGTGGCCGAGTGTGACGGCGAAATCCTCGGAAAACCGGCCGACGAGCAACAAGCCCGAGAGATGCTGCAAAAGCTCAGCGGTCGCGAACACCGGGTTTTCAGCGGATTGTGCCTCTGGCGGGTGCCCGATGGCGAGCCGACGACCCGCGTGGCGGTCACCACGCTACGGATGGATCGGCTCAGCAAAGGGCAACTCGACGCATACCTTGCCGGCGGGGGCTGGCAGGGTAAGGCGGGGGCCTTCGGCTATCAGGACCAGCTCGGTTGGGTCCATGTGCTCGAAGGCAGCGAGTCGAACGTCGTCGGCCTGCCGATGGAACTGCTGGCTGAGATGCTGGCGCAGTGCGAGGTTTGAGCGGGGGGGAAACCGGTTTTCAGTTATCAGTTTTCAGTTTTCAGTTCCTGATCTTGCGCTGAATGCCGGGAGGATGGCCGGTTTTTTCCTGACCTCCCGTCGCCGTTGGCTGAACCCCCAAAATCCGTGACGGTCAGGTTTTTTCGTCCTAATCCAACC
>JABMRB010000883.1 GCA_013202865.1 Candidatus Nealsoniibacteriota bacterium
CCTTGATATTCCCATGACCTTCCACGCGGGTAAGGTGATGGACGTCCACGTTGAGCGTAATTTTCTTGGTTTGCCGTTTCTGGGCACTCATAATAATACATCCTCGAAACCGCCGAAGAAGCTGAGTCGTTCGTTGATTTCTTCCTCGGAAAAACCCTTCTCTTTAGCCAGTGCGAAAAACTCCTCGTAGTTGGGTGCCTCCGCCGGTCCCCGGCAGCCCCAGCACCCCAGGCCGCCCGCCGGACAGGGGGCGTTGCAGCCTGCCCGTGTGATCGGACCCAGGCAGAGTTCGCCCACGTCGAACCGGCAGACCGTGTACCGCTGCTTGCACTGCACGCAGACCGGATAGGCGTACGACGGCAGCGGCAGGTCCCAGGCGAGATGCTGCACGACGCGTTCGATCTCGTCCTTGCTCACCGGGCAGCCGGGCAACTTCAAGTCGACGGGCACGACCTCGTCAACGGCCATCGTCGGAATCGTCTCTTTGGGCAAGTCACCGTAGACCTCCCGGTTGGCCTCGTCCAGATCGTAAGCGTTTTTCAGCTTGTTGACGCCGCCGAAGCAGGCGCAACTGCCCATGGCAACCAGCAACTTCGCCTGTTTGCGAATCGCCTTGAGGCGCTCGATTTCGTCGGGCCGGGTGATGGCGCCGTCGATCAGGGCAATGTCGTAGTCTTCACCCTCGTCGGAGGAGGCCTCGCGAAAGCAGACGACCTCGATCGCGTTGAGGAATGCGCCGAGGTTCTCTTCCTTGTTGGTGAGCTGCAGTTCGCAGCCTTCGCAGCCGGTGAAGTCGAACACGGCGATCCTGGGACGCTTCTGTTCGATTTTCAGATGTTTCATTGCGGTGCCTTAGATGGCTTCTTTCAGGTTAATCACCGACCAATAGTCAAATACGGGCCCGTCGGTGCAGGTGTAGGTCGACCCGACGTTGCACCGGCAGCACTTACCCATCCCGCAGTGCATGCGGCGTTCCAGCGAGACGAACATCCGGTCCATGGGGATCCCCATCTTGCTGAGTCGCTGGCAGACGAACTTGAACATTACCGGCGGGCCGCATACGATCGCGAACGTCTCGCTCGGGTCCACCTTGACGTCGTCGAGCAGTTTGGTGATCATGCCGACCGGTCCGGTCCACGCCTCGTTGGGCTCTTCGACGATGATCTGGATGTTGACGTCGTCGATCCGCCGCCATGCCTCGTACTGGTAATCGAACAGCAACTGCTCCGGGCTCTTCGTGCCGTAGAGGATGTGGATGTCCTGGAAGTCGGACCGGTTCTCTGTCACGTGAAAGATCGGTGCCCGTAGCGGAGCCAACCCGAGCCCGCCGGCAACCAGGATAACCGACCGGCCCTTCATTCGTTTCAGCGGAAAGTGGGTACCGAACGGCCCGCGAATGCCGACCATGGCCCCCCGCCGGGCACGGTGCAGGGCGCCGGTTACCGTGCCGGCCCTACGAATACAGAGTTCGATGAACCCCTTGTTCGACGTCGAACTCGAGATCGAGATCGGCACCTCGCCGTAGCCGGGCACCTCGACCATTACGAATTGGCCGGGCAGGAACGTGAAGCGTTCCCGATCGGTGTCGTCGACGATCCGCAGATGAAAGAGCTTCTCCATTTCCGTCAGGCGGATCACGTTGCTGATCTCCGCCTTAAAAACCTTGGCCACCTGTTTGAGCCGCAGCCGGCGGTTGAAGTCCAGCGGCTGGAGCATCTCGCTCTCTTGGCGGACGTCGTAGGCGTTGATCAGCGCACACATCAGAGGTTCTCCTCGTACAGGTCCTTAATGACCGCCGCCGGGCTGATGCCGGCCAGGCAGACCCGGCCGCACCGGTTGCACCCCACGCACTTAGGTTCGTCGTAATCCTCCACGAAACCGCGATGCTGGTGGTAGTAGCGGTACTTCAAACGCGTCTGCTGGTCGGGCCGAAAGTTGTGCCCGCCGGCGACCTCGGCGAAATCCAACAGGTTGCACGAGTGGAGTTGCTTCACCCGCGTTGCCTTGGAGAAGTCCATCGAGACTTCCTCGTTGACGCCGTAGCAGTAGCAAGTGGGGCAGACCATCGCGCAACTGCCGCAACTGAGGCACTTCTTGCCCCACTTCTCCCACACCTCGGAGGTGAATTCGAGGTCCAGCAGGTTCGGCAGGTTGTGGACGTTGATCTTGGTCTTGAATCCGGCCAGGATCCGGCGGCGGACTTCCTTATAGGTGTTGGTGTCGTCGTCGGTAACCTCCCGGACTTCCACCCGGTTCAACAGGTTGAAGCCGCGGTCCGACGCAATCGCCACAAAGTACCGGTCGCCCAGGTCGGTCAGGAAGAGATCGAACCCGTGGGTCACGATGTCGGTGCCCATCGACTGGCTGAACTCGTCCTCCAAGGGGTCGTGGTCTAGCCCGACAATAAACGTGTTCTCGCGCCGCGAGACGTAGTAGGGCGAGGGGAACTTGTTGCGGATAAAGACCTTGTCGAGCTTCAGCAGGGCGTTGATGTCGTAGGCCCGCAGCCCGATGATCGCCCTGGGCTGGATTCGGTAGGAGATCTCCTGCTGCCAATCCCCGTCGTCGAGGTTGAAGCTGCAGAGGTTCTCGCGATAGGGCAGGAAATAGGTCTTGGCCGAGTATTCGGTCGTCCGGTAGTCGAGGTCCATCTCGTCGAACGCATCGATCGGCAAGAACTGGTGGATGGGCTCTCCGGATGCGTTGGATCCCACCCGTTTGGGGGCAATGATCTCGTTGGACTCGAGGATCACCTCGATCAACGAGCGGAACTTTTCCTTGCCCAGGATTCTAAACAGCATGGGCCAGGCTCCACGGGGTTTTCAGTTCGACACCATCGGCGACCTGGGCTCCCCCCATTACCCATCGCGATGGAGACCATGACGGGGCCCAAGAGCACGCTCTTCCTATTTCACACCAGCCAGCAAGTGTAAGTATATGGATGGGTGCGTACCGCGACAACCCCAAACACCACGAGACAGGGTTGCACCTCGCACGGGGCAGCCAAATCCATAATACCCAGGTTATATCGGCCGAAAACACTCCGAGAACGCGGAAATCCCGGCCGCTACCGGATTGACGGTACTGGGACTACCTCGGCTACATCCGCAATAAGTTCCTCACCGAGAAGGACCTCCCGCTGCTGGTCGTGGCCTGCGCCGACAATCACCTCCGGCTGGGCAAGCTCGAGTCGCTGTTTCCGACCGGCTACTTTCGCGGCGCATGCCGCATCGCGGGGCTTGCCCCCGCGTTCTGTTGGCGCCGGCGTAAACCCGGCGGTTCGCCCACCGGGAATAATTCGTCCACTCAAGGTATCCAACACTACATGAACTCCTGCATGCGGAGGAAGATCCCAATTGCTCTACCAGAAGGAGGATGCCGCGGATGGCGCCAGGTGAGTCCCCCGAGAGCAACGACCTTCCCGCGACGAGCAGTCCAACTCGATTCCAGTTCGGCCTGCAATCGCTTCTTCTCGTCGTTCTAGCATGGAGCGTGCTGCTTGCCGCCAGCCGCGAGTTCGGCGTCCTCCTGCTCTACTGGGGCCTCGGGACCGTGCTCTTGGCGTTGGCCGCCGCAGCAGTTTTCGGTTGGAGGCAGGGGCACTTCCGCGATAGTTTTATCGGAGGGATCGCCTGCGGGGCCGTGCCGTCCGGCTATTTGATACACGGACTTGCATGCACTACCGCCTCTCTCGACGTGTCGTTCTTTCTGACGGAGCGGGAAGGCCCCCTGACGCTCGTGTACCTGATGATTGTCTGGGCCGGCTGCCTGCTTGCAGGCGCCGCGGCCGGGGCGAGAATCCATCAAGGCTTGGGCCAGCTTGAGTTGGCGGCCGCAGGTGCCTGCGCTGTGGGTGCTGTGATTCCTATGGTGTGGCTCCTCCTCAGCGTGGCGGCCCAACAGAACTGGCCTCCGATGATGGTTCTCGTCGGAATAGTCACCATCGCGGGCACTCTGGCCGGCGCAGCGGTCGTGGGTGCGGTGGTCGGCCTGGTGCTCAAGCTACTATGGGGCCCCAAACGCTGCAAAGTCGTCGCCGTGCTGCTGGCGGTGACGGTTACGGCGTCCTGGTTTGGAAGCGTACGCGGTCACCGAGCAATAGCCAAATTGCTCGACTCCGGCGGCGGCATTCACTACCACTACGATGATCAACACAATTGCACAAGCCGCCTCAAGTCCGTCACGATCCGGCATCCCGAACATTTCCCGTTGTTGCATCGATTCCCGCTCTTTAACGAGTTGTCGATTCAGTGCCGGGAAACACCTGCCGATTCGTTCGCTGGTCTCCGGGAACTGAGCGAATTGACGAAACTCAGTTTCTCAGGGAGCCTCATCACCGACGATATGTTGGTGCATATTGCTGGGCTATCAAAACTGGAGGAACTCTCGCTTCACAATTGCCCAAACATCACGGGTTCCGGACTAAAGCACCTCGCGGGCCTTCCGAATCTTCGCGTGCTCTACCTGCACAACTCGGGCGTAACGGATGACTTCCTCCGACACGTCTCCAGCCTATCGCATCTGAAAACCCTGGAGATCGAGTCTACCCGTATCGGCGATGAAGGAATCGAACACCTGGCGACTCTGAAACGTCTGCGTCGCCTGTATGTTACGAATACCAACGCGACGGAGCAGGGTCTGGCAAAACTCCGCAAAGCGTTGCCCGGCTGCGAGATCAGCAGGCATCGTCGTTGAAACGGGCGGCCCACGTCCTTCGACAGAAACCCATTCCATCCAACCGCACGAACCAGGACAAGAAAGGGGACATGCGAGCCGCGGGGCTTGCCCCCGCGCTCCGGTGGCGCCGGGGTAAACCCGGCGGCTCGCCAAAACGTCTCAACCGTGCGAACGGAACCGCGCCGCCGCGCGGACCAGCGACGGGGCCCAACTCTCGGTGCCCAGCGCGTGGACGTGCGTGTAGCTGGCCAGCACGTTGTGGCGGCAGAGGCCGTCGTGGCGGCCGTCGAACCCGTGGCCGCGACGGACGCGGAAGGCGAACTTCAGATCGTCCGTTGTCGTCGACTGCATGTAGGTGTAGTGGAATTCGTGCCCTCGTAGCGACTCGCCGACGTCGTAGAACGGGTTGTCGCCGACCGTCTCGAGCATTGTGTAGCCGTGTCCCTGGGGTTTCGCGCGGAAGCCGAAGACCACCGGCAGCACGCCCGCCATGGCGTACTCGTTGCCGTCGAACAGGAGCTTTTCACCCAAGTAGACGGCCCCGCCGCACTCGGCGTAGACGGGCAAGCCGCGTTCGATCTGCTGTCGCAGCGAGTCGATGAACGCCTTGTTTTCGGCCAAGCTCCCAGCCGCCGTCTCGGGGAAACCGCCGCCGATGTACAACGCATCGAGTTGCGGCAGCGCCGCGTCGGACAACGGCGAAACCTCGACCACCTCGGCCCCCTCTCGGGCCAAGGCCTCGATATTCTCCGGATAGTAGAACGAGAACGCCGCGTCCCGAAACACGCCGATCCGCAAAAAGGGGACACCACTGATTTCTTCGGGAAAATCAGTAATGTCCCCTTTTTTCTCCTCCTCTTGGAAACAAAGAGTCCTGACCCCTTTGTTGGCGACGTCCCAGAGGGCGGGCAGATCGAGATACTGCTCGGCTACGGCGGCGACGCGGTCGATCGAGTGGGTCTGCCGGTTGTGTTCGTCCGGCGGGGTCAGGCCCAGGTGTCTTTCCGGGAAGAGTTGCTCGCGGATCTTGGGTATCATGCCCAGCACGGGCAGACCGCAATCCTGCTGGATCGCTTCGCGCAGCACGGCCTCGTGCCGGGCCCCGGCCGTGCGGTTGAGCACGACGCCGCGAATGGGGACCTCCGGATCGAGCCGTTGGCAGCCCAGCACGAGTGCGGCCGCGGTCCGCGTCGACTTCGTGCAATCGACCACCAGCACGACCGGCACTTGCAGCAGTTTGGCCAACTCGGCCGTGCTGTAGCTACCCCGGGCATCCATGCCGTCGTAGAGGCCGCGGTTGCCTTCGATCACAGCCACGTCGGCAGCGGCGGCGTGGGTGGCAAACGATTGCAGCACGGCGTCGGCCGCCATGAGAAACAGGTCGAGGTTTCGGCAGGGCCTGTCGGCGGCCGCAGCCAACCAGGCGGCGTCGATGTAGTCGGGGCCCTTCTTGAAGGGCGCCACGCCGTAACCCTGTTTTCGCCAGGCGGCCGCGAGCCCCAGGGAGACGAGCGTCTTGCCGCCGCCGCCACGTAGCCCGGCGATGAGGATTCGGGGAATACTCATACGGTTAAAGCATGTCGATAAAGCCGCAAGGACATTCTTCCGCACACTTCTTGCAGCCGGTGCAATTTTGCAGCTTGAAGGAGTAGAGCACGCCCTTCTCCATCGGCTTGTCGACGGCCTGATCCTGGCAGAACAGCCAGCACTTCTCGCAGTCGAAGCAGAAGCCGCAACTCATGCAGCGTTGGGTTTCCTTGATCGCCATTTCTTGCGAGGCGGTCGGGCTGATCTCTGCATCCATCGTGGCCAGACGTTGCTCGACCGGGGCCTTCTCGATCTTGCCCGAATCCACCTTCTCGTAGTGATCCAGCCGCATCCGGTCGGTCTTGATCGGCGTCATCTGGCCGTTCTTAGGCGGTGCTTCGCCACGGAGTTGCCCGTCGATGGCTTCGGCGGCCCGGCGGCCGTGCCCGATGGCCGTGGTCACCAGCGCGAGGCTCACGGCGTCGCCGCCGGCGTAGATGCCGTCGGCCTTGGTCGACGCACCCTGCTCGTTTACGGTGATCCAATCCCTTCCGTCTCTGAGGTTCTCCAGCCCGCCGAAATCGGGTTCCTGGCTGATGGCGGGGATGACCGTGGCGGCGGGGATCTCGAATTCGGATCCTTCGATCGGCACGGGGCGGCGGCGTCCGGAGTCGTCCGGTTCGCCGAGTTCCATGCGGATGCACTTCATCGTGGCGATCCGGCTGCCTTCTTTGTTGAAGCCGATCGGTGCGGCCAGGTATTCCAGCTTGACGCCTTCCTCCTCAGCCTCTTCGATCTCTTCGTCGATGGCCGGCATCTCCTTGAGC
>JABMRB010000884.1 GCA_013202865.1 Candidatus Nealsoniibacteriota bacterium
AAGGTCTGGCTCAGCGACTGGGGCCAATTGCGAATGCGGTTCGCGGAGCAGGATTACACGGTGGGGGCTGCGGACGGCTCGATCGCCGCGCCGACCAGCGAGGAGGAAGCCGCGCAAGCCGCGTCGCCGGACGATCGCGTGAAACTGATCGTGCGCCTCGATCTGGCCGACGAAAACGGCGCCCCGGTGCAGTTGGTCGGTCACGACGTTGCGGCGATGACAACTTTGCAGATCAACTCACCCGGCGGCCACCTGCTTCCGGGCCCGGACGGCGATGCGGCCCCGTTGGAGATGTTCCTCGGCCAGAGCACGATCAACGACATGGTGCTCGCCAGCTTGTACAGCGAAATCGAGTTCGGCCCCGACGGGCAGACGATCGACCTGGGACTGCGCGTCGCTGCCGATAGCGACGACCTCAACGGCGTCTGGATGAACCCGGCCGCCGAGCAGATCCCTTACGCGGTCGAGTACGTCCAGGTTCCCGAGCCGGGCACGATCGCGATGCTGCTGGGCGGGTTGGCCGGATTGGCCGTGATCGGTTGGCGGCGTTGGGTGTCGGTTTCCCTCGTGATTTTCCGCGGGCGTAAAGTGTCTGCTCCACTCCATTGAATTGGGAGGTACTACGATGATTCGGTTGACAAGTTATCTAGCTGTGGTGGTTGTTCTGCTCGGTGGTGGGCATTTGGCGGCGGGGCCGGTCCTGTGGAACGTAGAAGACGCGGAGTCGTCGGGTCCCGATCTGGTGGTGAGTACCAACGCGACGATCACTTCGTCCTCTGACGTGGAGGTGCTCGGCGATCTGACCGTGCTCGACGGCGTGACCTCGCTCGTGTTCGATCAAGCCGTGTACATGATGAACAACGCGACGATCGCCGACGGAGTCACGATCGACGGCGAGTGGGAGGTCGGCGGTACACTCAGCATCGCCGACGCCGTCGGCACGCTGACCATCGGCGAGGGCGAACTCGTGTTTGGCTCTGGTGCGACCTACAACGCCGAGGTGGGGCTGGGTGACGGGTCGGTGATCGAGGCCGATAGGATCGTCATCGGCGGCTACAACAGCGCCATCCACATTGACGCGACACTAAAGCCTAAGGGCGTCGGCCGGACCGATGCAAACTTCTGGGCCAACGCCACGCCCACGATCGTCGACAACACGGCGGGCGGCGTCCTCACCGGCGTTGATGGTCCGACCGGTTTTGAGTTCGCTGCCGTCGATCCGACGCCCGCCGGTGGCGACTCCGCCCACATCGGCCAAGGCGTCTTCCTGCGGGGCGTCAGGTACCAGAGCCTCTTCGGTTTCATCACCTGGAGCGTCGAGCTCGACGTGTTCATCGCCATCGGCGGTGACGCCGACGGTGACGCGACGGTCTGGCAGTCCGATTTCGACGTGCTGGATGCCCACTTCAGCCGCACCGGCAGTGGGATGACCTGGACCGACGGTAACTTCGATCCATGGGTCGACGACAAGGTCTGGCTCAGCGACTGGGGCCAGTTGCGAAAGCGGTTCGCAGAGCAGGACTACACCATAGGCGATGCGGACGCCCCGATCGCCGCACCGGCCGTCGAGGAGGAAGCCGCTGCGGCTGCGTCGCCGGACGATCGGGTGAAGCTGATCGTGCGCCTCGACCTGGCCGACCAAAACGGCGCCCCGGTGCAGTTGGTAGGTCACGACGTTTCGGCGATGACGACCTTGCAGATCAACTCACCCGGCGGCCACTTGATTCCGGGCCCGGACGGCGCTTCGGCCCCGTTGGAGATGTTCCTCGGCCAGAGCACGGTCAACGACATCGTAATCGCCAGCTTGTACAGCGAAATCGAGTTCGGCCCCGGCGAGCAGACGATCGACCTGGCCCTACGTGTTGCTGTCGACAGCGACGACCTCAACGGCGTCTGGATGAACCCGGCCGCCGAGCAGATCCCTTACGCGGTCGAGTACGTCCAGGTTCCCGAGCCGGGCACGATCGCCATGCTGCTGGCCGGGTTGGCCGGATTGGCCGTGATCGGTTGGCGGTGGCGGGCTGCGTAGCCGTCCCGCGCCGCGCGACGAAGCCACATCTTGCGGTGCAAGATGGCTACTCCGGGAACACCACGCTGCCGGCCATCAGTTTTGACCAGCGGTCGATGTTGATTTTGCTCCTGAGATTCTCCGGAAGACGCCAGCAGATGACTATCTGATACTTGTCCTTGGTGTAGCAATAGAGTTCGATCAGGCCCGTCTCGTCGCGGTACTGCCCTTTGCCCGCCGCATCGACGTAGTAGAACGGCTGCGGGCCCGTGGAGGACGCTTTGCTCCATTGCAAAGATTGTCCGGTCGGTGTGCCGATCGCGAACGGATCGAGGGTGGTCGTTTTGTCGGCGGAGAATTGTTTCCTCAACCGGCTCCGCAGGGCGATGGCGGCGTCTTTGATGCGGCCGGCCGTCGTGTCGTTGACGGCCAGGTAGCAGTAATACGGCGACTTGGCCTGCTCCTTCCCTTCAATCGCTTCACCGAGGAGGATGAACCCCTCGTAGACCTGCTGCACGCCGACGAGCGGGGTCCCGTCCATCGGCAACTCCCGGCGCTTTGCGTCCACGTCGTCGGCCAGCAGCTTCGCGTTCCAGTCGTTGGGGAACTGGATGCGCACCGGTGTGGAGCCGAGTGGGACGACCGCCGGGTCGAGGTGCATGCTGAAAGGGGAATCCTTGCGCGTTTCTGCAATCGTTTCCTTCATCCGCGTCTCGTACTCCGATGTTCCGCATCCCCAACAGGTTCCCAAGCAGAGGATGGCCACGGCGGTCGGTAAGCGACGTGCAAAGATTCGGTTCATTAGACTCTCGACAATCAAGGTGAACTCCGCCGGCAAGAGAGAAAGATCCCACCAGATCCGATTGTCGCACCCCACCCCACCCTTGTCAACCCACTTGCATTTAGCCCCGGGTGAATACACCCGGGGGGCCCATGGTTGCCGTCACGCTCCCCGGCGTGTATTCACGCCGGGCTAAATAGATTCCCGCCATGAGCCCCGTCAATCGAAAATGAGGTATCCGAACCCCTCCGGTGTGACGGTCGCGGCGGCCGGGGTGGTCCAGGACTGGAACCCTACGCCCGGCACGGTCCGTTGCAGCCCGACCGCCCAAACGGCCCCGGTCGACGGAAGCCGCCCGGTGAGCTGCTCCAGCGGAATCGCCGCCTCAATCGTCCAGGTGTCCTTCGAGGTTTTTGCGGCCACGAACCACTCGGGGTCCCATGTCCGGTCGCCCCAACAGGCCTCGCCGGTGAAGCCGCGATGATCGACCGTGAGCCGATAGTAGGTCGCAAAGTCGCGGTCCAGATCGATCAACACGTCGACGCGGTCGTGGGCCGAGAGATCCGGGTCGCGTGGGCGGGGCCCTTCGGTCGCCGCGTACTTCGCCCCGGGTGCCTGCCTGCATTGCACGGCCAGGTAGAGAAACTCGCGGTCGTAGGTCAGCATTGCCACGCCGGGCCATTGAGCGTCGTCGCCCAACGGGCTTCGCAACTCGGCCGGCTTGGCCCGTTGCCATACCGCGTCGTCGAGCAGCCCGTCCAGACGCGGCTTTGCCGGCGCCGCGGCACACAGCAGCACCGACTTAGGCGGCAGCCCTTCCCGCTCCATCAACCACTGCTCACCCCGGGCACAGGCCCACCATGCATCGTGGACCGCCCCTCGGCATCGGGTCTGATAGAAACGTTCGGCCGAACGAGGATAGCCCTGGTTGCGTTGTGCCGTGGCCAAGGGGAACCGCAGCGCATCCTCGGCAAACAGCGCCGGCAACGTCCGCGCGATCTGCCGGCCCAGCTCGGCCACCCGATCCGGCCGGTTCTCGTCCTGCGACGGGTCGACCGCCAGTGCCGACGCCTGCCGGACGGCAAACTGCCGCGGTGCAACGGGCATGGCGGCGGGCCGGCCGGTCTGCGACGCGTGATCGACCGGCAGCGCCTGCGCCTGCTGCCCGCCGTAGCGTTGCTCGCTTTGGACCTGCCATGCCACCTCGCCGCTGCCGTAGTATTGCACCAGCCACAACCACGCGCTGCGGCCCAGCGGATGCTGCGGATACCGATCGACCAGCAACTCGAACGTTTCGGCCGCCAGCGGGCCTCGCCCCGAGTCGTGGTACTGCCGGGCAAGCTGATAGAGGATTCGCCCGGCGGCCCGGTTGTCCAGGCCCCGGGTGAGTTCGTCGGTTCGCGCCAGCAGGGCGTTCATGTTCTGCGGGTTGGTCTTCGACTGCTCGATAATCGCGGCCATGTTGCGTCGTCTGGCAGCGGCCTGGCGAAGCATGGCGAGCCCCTCGGCCGGCGGATCGGTTAGCTCGCGCCGGGCATCGCCGCCCGGATGCAGCACGATGCCGCTGAAGAAGTCGCGTCGGCCCTGTTGCTGCGGCAGCTTGCGAACGAGCAACCGAAAACCGAGCGTCGGTGGCACGACCGAGAAGTCGCTGGCCAACAGCCCCCGCGGCGTAGCGGCCACGTCGGCTAGCGACCGGCCCAACCGGGCAGCCAACTGGGCCGTGGTCAACTCCGTCGAACCTCGCCGGCCCGGTGGCAACGCGGCATAGACCTTTTTCACCGTCCACGGTTCCAGCCCGGCGGCGGTGATCTGCGCGGGCAGCGACGTCGGATCGCCCGCCTTCTCGATCGCCTGCAAGACCACCTGATTGATCAGATGGCCCAGCGGATCGTCGCCTTGCGGGGCCGCGTCGTGTGTGACGATCACGTCGGGCCGCCAGAGCCGAATCTGCCGGACCACGTGGTCTTCGAGTTGCCGCAGCCCCCGTGAGTCGTTGGCTCGGTCCCATGTTGCGATGATCTGCTCGGCCGACAGGTTCAGTTTGGCTTGCCGTAAGGGGAACTGCCATGCCGTCCGGGCACCGCTGCCGCCGACGGCCACCACCGCCTCGTGGACCCGGTCGGCCGGGTGGACTTTGTCGCGGCAGGGGATCTCCACGTCGCGGCGGCCGAGCACCTCGACCGTGCCCAGGTAGCCTTCGTTGCCCGAGAGCCGCACGAACAGTTCCAGCGGCACGTCGGCGGCGTCGCCAACCAGCGCGAGCATCGCGGCCCGGGTGCCGCCGGCGCGTTGCCGCTGCCAGGTCCGGCCGCCGTCGGACGTAGCCAGGATCGTACCCAACGCGCCGACCGCCCAGCCGTGTTGGTCGTCGGCGAAGCAGAGCCCGTAGATCGGCAGTTGGGTGCCCGTGTCGAACGTGGTCCAGTTGCGCCCCGCGTCGGCTGAATGGAACACGCGGGTGCCGGGCGATCCGGCGACCCAACACTTCGGTCCCCGGACGGCCAAGGCGGCGAAGTCGAACTGGTCGGCCGTCTCCGGCGGCAGCATGCCGGGCGGCGTTTGCCAGGTCGCCCCGAGGTCGCCGGTCATCATCACCAGGCCGCCGTCGCCGATCAGCCAACCGTGGACCGGGGCGACAAGTTTCATCCGTGTGAGGTTTCGCAGTCCGAACCCGCCGATCCGTGCCGAGCGGATTCCGCTACGTTGCACCATCGCCACCGTGCCGTCGCGGCCGGCCAGCGTGCCCGTATTGGGGTCTAGAAAATCGCCGGCCAGCCACCGCCCCGTCGACTCGCTGCCCGACTCGCCCGAGACCGGTCGCCAGCCTTGCCCGCCGCTGTCGGTCACGAACACGCCCGTGGGAAACATGGCCGAGCGATCGCCGACGGCCCAACCGTTTTTGGCGTCGAAGAACCGCACTTGTCGCAGCGGCGGCAGCAGTTGGTCGGCCGTACGGCGCCAGGTCCGCCCGCCGTCGCTGGTTGCCAGCAACACGCCCGAGCCGGTGTGCGTATACGGATGCGACGCGCCGCCAGCGGCCCAGCCGGTTCGCTCGCTGATGAACCAGACCGACCGCAACGGGCATGCCACGCCCGAGTCCTGCAAATACCATTGCCGCCCGCCGTCCTCGGTATGCCAGATCGTGCCGCGGTCGCCCACGGCCCAACCCCGCCGCGCATCCGTGAAGCAGACGTCGGCCAGTCGGGCATCGCCGCGCATCGTTTCCGAGGCCATCGGGTCGGGGCGTTCGACGGCAGGGCGAATCGGCATCGCGCCCGGGTGTTGCACAACGGCCGGGGCTGCCGCTGGCGGTTGCAGCATTGCGAGCATTGCCAGCACTGCGTGACCGGTCATGGATATCGCCTCCGCAAAAGAGTCGCCTGGTGTCCGAGAGTCGGCGGATTCTAGCGGAAAGGGCCGCCCGGAGAAAGGCAACTATTGGCCATCGTACGGAAAGCTCGCGCCAGGGTTGCCGCCGCGCTGCGGCCGAAGTAGAGTGAAAAGTGGGCTGGTCGTGCCGTCGTCCAGAATAGAGTGCGGCCGACAGGTGTCACGACGGGTGTTTGAGCGATCGGAGGTGGCCATGAACCGGTTCGTCCCCGCGGCCGGGCGATCAGCGACAACTGCACGCCCGCAAGCGGGTCGACCCGGCCGCCGAGCAGAAGAAGCCTAAGTAGGGTTCCGCAACTGCTTGTAGTGACCGCATTCATGCGGTTCTTGGAAGCCGACCCGATCCGTCGGATCACTACGGACCTTTCCAGGCCATCGCGATCAGAAAGCCCAGCCACCCGGCTTGCAGCAGGGCCGCAATCGCCAGCAGCCACGGGCGTTTACGCAGTGGGGCAGTCGGCACAACGCTAGGCATCGGATCGGGCGGCGACGGCGCAGCTTCGGAATTGCCGGCGATGGGGCGTTTCTTACGACGGCTCATAGTATGGTTCCGACGAGGATTGCCGCTCCAATCTCCCCTCTCCCTCTGGGAGAGGGGCCGGGGGTGAGGGTTTAACGGCTTCGCAGCGTCGCACAAGAAACTGCCAACCCGCAAGCGGCACAACCGCCCATACTACCAACACTCCGCCAAACCACAACGCCATTTCTCAGGAACCCGGCTAATCGAACCACGGATTACACCGATGTCACGGATAAGAAACAGCGGAGTACCATGCCCTGCCCAAACCATCCGGGACATCCGTGTGATCCGTGGTTCCTCCCTTTGCCCCAGCCACCCATCTCCCGCCAGCCCTTCTTCCCCGGGCTACCGTTTCCGACGTCGACGGATCAGGCCCAGCGAGACAACGCCCACCCCCAACATCACCAACGTCCCCGGCTCGGGCACCGCCGAAACGGCGTAGCCGCTGAACCCGGTCACCGTAAAACTGGCGTAGTCCCCATTGCAAGTCAAATCGGCCGCGACGAACTCACTCCACTGCGATCCGTCGTAGTGCCACAGATTCAGATCCGCCCGATCGAAGCCGGGCCCCACATCGAACGAGAGATAGGCCGGATCGCCCACGGTATAGCTGCCGGTGACGTCGAAGGTCCAAGCGCCGTAGACCGCGTCGCCGGTCCCCGGCAGCGACTCCAATTCACCGAGTGCCGAACCACTGACGGCCGTGGCCGTCACATGCACTTCGCTGGCAGCATCCGCCGCAAGGAAGCTGGCCCCGACCGACCAACCGGTCTGGGGGTCATCGATCAACATCCGTTGCGTCAAGCAGTTGTCGATGGTGACCATCGATCCGGACGTGCCCGGCACGACGTCGGAGACGGTGAACCGATGCTCCGTCTCATCCCACGTCCCGCCAACGGCCTGATAGATGCCGCTGCCCTCCCACGCGCTCGCCACGATCGGCTCATAGACGTTACCCGCCGTCGCCCCCGCCCCGGCGAGGATGCGGACTTTTCCGTCGTTGATGATCGCACCGGGGCTGTTGTATATTTTCAGCGCGCTGAGCAGGCTGCCGTTGGCCACGTCGATTGCCAGCAGCGATTCGTCATAGACCTCAAAACCTGTTGCCGAGACGTTGCCGCCTCCGCTGATATTGAGCGTCCCGCTGCCTTCGTAGCCGACACGCACTAGCCAAATGCTGTTCCTCCAGGTCGAGCCGGCACCGTCGACCGTCACCACGCCCGTTGAGCCGGCAGAGAGGCCGATTATGCCCGCACTACCGTTGACCGTGCCACCGCCGGTGATGATCAGCCTCCCGCTGCCGTCCTGGCCGATGCCGAGTTGGTCGGGGGCGGTCCATACCGAGTCGGCACCGTCAACGGTCACCACGCCGGTCGAGCCGGCATAGAGGCCGATCACGCCATGCTCACTCCAAGTGACGACGCGGCCGCCGCCAGTGATGTTGAGCGCCCCGCTACCGTAGGTGCCGATGTAGAGATTGGCGTTGTTCCACGTCGAGCCGCTGCCGTCGACTGTCACCACGCCTGTCGAGCCGAAATGGTAACCAATCCAGCCATCAAAGCCGTTGACCGTGACCCCGTCTCGAATCGTCAGTGAACCGTTGCCCTTCCAGCCTGCCCCGAGGACGCCGTTGTCGGTTTGGCCGCCGGCCATATCGAGATGTACGGTGACGTTCTGGTCTGGTTGGCTGTCGAGAACGAGTGTCTGAGTGAGATCCGTAGTCGAAGCGAATACCAACTCGACGTCGCCAACCAAGCCGCGGGTGTTGATCGTGCCCGTACCGCTGAGTTGGATCGGCGATGCGTAGAGCGATCCGGTCGTCAGCGTTCCGCCCCCCGACCCGAAATGGATCAATCCCGTTGAGCCCGGTTTGGACGCCACATCGGTAGAGCCAGGTGCCGAGACCTCGGCGCCGCCGGAGATGTTGAGTGTTCCGTCGCCCTTGCTCCCAACGTAGAGGTCGGATCCGTTGGTCCATGTCGAGCCGACGCCGTCGACCGACACCACACCAGTCGAGCCGGAACCGGAGCCGATGAGGCCGTTTGAATTGTTGACGGTGGCGCCGCCGGAGATGTTCAGCGTCCCGCTGCCGCCGGTGCCGACAAAGAGGCCAAACCTGTTGGTCCACGTCGAGCCGGTGCCATCGACGCTCACCACGCCTGTTGCGGTGTCCTCGTAGCCGATGTAGCCCGCGCGCGAGTCTAGATCACTGCCGCCGTTGACCTCCACTTCGCCGTCGGCAGTTTTGCCAACGTAAGCATCGGTACTGCTATTCCAATCACCCGCGTCCGCCGGGTCAACGTCGCCGTTGATGACGATCCCAGCATCGGCCAGGGGAGGTTGAACTGCCAGACAAACCGCTGCCAAGACGGCAACCGCAAGCGATTTCGAACGTTTCATTGATGCTCTCTCTTTCTTATTTGGTACGTAAACGTGTAAAGGACGGACAATCACCGCCCTGGGAAATCACAACGGGGAACCGACCCCGGGCATGGAGTCGATACACAGCATCCCTAGAGAATCACCGCCACGCGCGGGCGGTTGGTTCGGGATGCGGTAGAACGCTGCCTCCGACGTTCGGAAAGTGGTTGCCTCAATAACGGAACTTCAATCAACAATAACTACTCATCATAAGCTACCGAAGAAGGAATGCAAGCCTTTTCTGGCTGCGGACGACGGATTTCTATAAAAACCGATTCCAGGGAGAAACGGACAGTCCACAGCGATGACGGCGGACAAGAGAGAACTGGTTTATCCGGGATTTGCGAATGCAGGGGGGGTAGCGATACACCCGACAGAGGAAAGGAGATTGCTAAGCCGCAAGCGGCGGGGGGGCTATTCCGGCATCGTGATCTCGAATCCTTCGGTCAGTGCCGTGTCGAAATCGTAGACCTCCACAAAATCCTCGCGGCAGTCTTGGGGGGTCTTGCGCATTTGGCCGATGCCGATCAGGTTGAAGACGATCTCGCCGAAATCGGCCGTGCTGCGGATGCCCCAACTGCCCAATACCGTCTGGGCCATCAGGCCGAACTGCTCCAGGGCAAACCGCCGGATCGCTTCGCATAACTCTTGCCCGCTGACGTGCCGCTCGGGTGCCGATTCTTGCTCGTCGGGCGGCGGATCGGCCGACGGCTCGCTTTCGTGCTCGGTGCCCATCTCCAATACGTTCTGGGCGAATCCCAACGCATCGAATACGAAAACGTAGGCGTCCAGCGTGTATCGCTGGTCCTCTTTTAGCAGGTTGGCCAGGGGGTGGTCCGGGTCGAGCATGGAAGGGGGGATTTCAGATTTGGGATTTGGGATTTGGGATTTGGGATTTGGG
>JABMRB010000885.1 GCA_013202865.1 Candidatus Nealsoniibacteriota bacterium
ACCACGACGCTGTCGCCGACGTCGATCTTCTCGCCGTGATGGATCCGGTTGAGGAACTCCACGCCGGAAAGAACATTGTCGGCTTCTTCGCCTTCGACTCGCAGCTTCAGCCCCTTCTCCGCCCCGATGCCGACGAAGACGGCCTGATACTGGCTCTGCAAGTCGGCGAGCGCGATGTCTTTGCCGACGCGGGTGTCGCATTTCAGTTCGACGCCCACGTCGAGGATCTTCTGGATTTCACCGGCGAGCACGTCGGCCGGCAGCCGGTAGCGCGGGATACCCCAGAGCAGCATACCGCCCGGTTTGTCGGCCGCCTCGAAGACGGTCACGCCGTATCCACGACGGGCAAGCTGATAGGCACACGAGAGGCCGGCCGGCCCGGCACCGACAACGGCGATCTTCTCCGAGCGCTTCTCGTCGGTAAGCATCTTGAGTTTCAGGTTATTCTGGAGCCCGAAATCGCCGATGGTCCGCTCGATGAGGTTGATGTTGACGGCGCCGTCGAGTTCGTTGCGGTTGCAGTCGTCCTGGCAGGGGTGCGGGCAGACGCGTCCGCAGACGGCCGGGAAGGGGCTGGTATCGGTATAGATCCCCCAGGCCTCCTCGAAGGCCTGTTCGGGCGACTTGCCGACGCGTTCGGCCGAGGCGATCGTCCTGACAAACTCACGGATTCGGTTGCCGCTGGGGCAGACGCTTCGGCAGGGGGGCATTTTCTCAGCAAACTGCGGCCGCAACGGCGACTGCTCGCGTCCTTGCGAGGTACCGCCTGAACCCAGACCTCTCTTCTTCTTTTTCTTCTTCTTCAACTTAGCCATCAAGTTCACCTCGCGCGGATGATTCACGTACAAATTATAAACGCGCACATTCCCCGCACCCTTATGGGGCGGGGAATGTGCGCCGTAGCTTACCGATATCTCAGTCGGCCGGCGGTGCGTTTAGCCCTGCGGTGCGTCTTCGGCGGCGCCTTCGGCGTGGGGAAGCTCGATGAAGCTGCCACCGAAGTAGGTGTAGACACACCGGCCGGTATCCATCATCGTGCGGATCGCGGCCTTGCACAGCTTCTTATCGCACTGGTCGTCGCCGAACTTCTGGATCATCGCTTTGGTCAAATCGCCGGCCTTGAATTTCTTCTTGCCGGCGTACTCCTTGACCATCTCGAACATCGCGTCGGCGACTTCTTCGGGGGTGACTGCCATGGCGAGTCTCCTATTGCCTGAGCTGCGCGGACCGCTTGTAGGTCAAGCCCGCGTACTTGTAATCGTCGATGTGTTCCTTCTGGAACTCGATCCCGGTCAGCTTGAAGAACTTCGGCCAACCGATCCGTTCGATGAACTCACCCATTCGCTCGTACTTGCGAGCACCGTCGATCCAGACTTCCACGATACCCCGTACGGCCTCGACCACTGCGGTCCACCGCGGCGGCTCGTTGGGGATGTAGGGAATCGCGAGCTTCGAGAACATCGGCTCGCAGCGGGCGTTGGAAACCTTGCCGCCGACCCAGATCGATACGCCGTCGTTCAACGGATCGTTCAGCGTCATCGACGGGCAGACCGAGAAGCAGTTCGCGCAGAACATGCAGCGGTCTTCGTCCACTTCGACGGTTTTCACGCCGTCGACCGTCGCCGGCCGGATCGCCGCCGTGGGGCAGGAAGCGACCACGTTGGGGATCTCGCAGACCTTGTTGATGTTGCTGTCGTCGATCTTCGGCGGGCGGCGGTGGACACCGAGGATCGCGATGTCCGAGCAGTGGACCGCACCGCACATGTTCAGGCAGCAAGCCAGGGCGATCCGCAACTTGCCGGGCACCTTCATTTCGGTGAAGTGCTCGTGCAGGTCGTCCATGACGCACTTGACCACGCCGGAGGCGTCGGTCGCTGCCGAGTGGCAATGCACCCAGCCTTGTGTATGGACGATGTTGGAGATCGAGTTACCCATGCCGCCGACCGGGTGGCCGATTGCGCCCAGATCGGCGATCAGCGGGTCGACGTTCGACTGCTCGGTGGTGAGGAATTCGACGTTGTTGCGGCTGGTGAAGCGCAGGTGTCCGCCGCAATACTTGTCGGCCAGATCCGCAAACTGGCGGAGTTTTACGATGCTCAGCAGCCGGGGCGAGGCCGCCCGAACGGTGAAGAGCTTGTCGCCGCTCTCACCGACGTGAACCATCACGCCCGGTTTGAGGATTTCGTGGTACTTCCACTTGCCGTAATTATCTTTGATAACGGGCGGCAGGAACCGCTTGTAGCTCGGAGGCCCGATATCTGTCCTTCTATCTGCCATTGACTATCTCCAGAAAAAAAGTTGTATGCGTATGGGTTATCCGGATCCACCGGTCCATTGGATTTATTCGTCGTCGTCGTCGTCGTCCTCGTCGTCCTCGTCGAAATACTCTTCAAAGAAGATGTAGGGGTTTTCTCTCGGGTGGGCGATCATTTCCGGAATCGGTTCCACGTCGATCTCTTCGAGGAAGTTGCCGAGGCCGACGCGCTGGATAAACTCACCGACGCGTTCGCGGTTTTTGCCGTGCTCGCCCCAGATTTCCCAGATCCGCTCGAGCAGATCCTTGATCTCGTCGTAGGGCGGCTCCAACTTGATGAACGGCACCAGCACGGCGGCCAGCAGGGCAC
>JABMRB010000092.1 GCA_013202865.1 Candidatus Nealsoniibacteriota bacterium
ACTCATGCTCGACGGCTACCTCGCCGCCAAGCGAAAACAATGTGGGTAAACCTAAGGTAGCGTCTCCTCCACCTGAGCTTTGATCGCTGCCGCCGATTTCCCGTCGTCAGTTTCGAGAGAACGGTAGAACTGCCGACCCCCAAAGCGGAATCGGATGCGGTATGAGCCGGACTTGTGAAGCTCCAAACTGGCCATGTCTTGACCCTCGATAGAACACCCATAGAACACACACCAGCCTGCCGGTAGAACACTTTGGACTGTCATTCGACCGACAAACGACCGTCATCAGACTGATATAGTGTTCTATTCTTGTTCTATTTGTCAAGGGAAGTGCTCATTTTGCACGAAAAAAGGACTCACGCCATTTGACGCAAGTCCTTTCGTAGTAAAGAGTGCGGGAAAGAGGATTTGAACCTCCACGAGCTAAAAGCTCACTAGGCCCTCAACCTAGCGCGTCTGCCAATTCCGCCACTCCCGCAGACTGCTGCCCACCCCTGATTCTAGTTCGATTTCCGCGGACGTCAAGCGGGGGTCCGCTTGACGACCAAAACGGTGCAATCGTCGCGGTTGGACTCGGCGGCATGCGCCTCGAAAGTGTCCCGGACGATGCTCGACAATTGGTCGGCAGTCAGGTCCAGCCGGCCTGTCAGAGCCTCGGCGATCCCCGACTCGCCCAAGGGCCTGCCTCGATCGTCGGCCGCGTCGCGAAGCCCGTCGGTGAACAGCACCAACGCCTCGCCAACCTGGAGTTCGTAGCCGAACTGCTCGTAAGGGGTCTCGGGGCCTTCCCCCAAAGGTAGAGACGTCTGAGCCAGCGACTGCCAACCGTCCGGGCGGATCACGATCGCGCCGGGCTGACCGGCCGAGCAACAGCAGACCCGACCGGTGGCCGTCTCGATCAGCCCAAGGAATACACTGGCATATTGATCGCCGGCCGAGGTGGTCCAAAGTGTCAAATTGACCTGTTTGAGCGTCTGCTCCGGATGGCGATGGTACTGGCCGTGGGCTCGCAGGGCCGTGCGGACGGTTGCGGCCGACATGGCCGCCTCGAGGCCCCGGTCCATCACGTCGCCGATCGCCACGGTCAACAGTCCGTTGGGTGGGCAGAACCAGTCGTAGAAATCGCCGCCGACCGTTTCCGCCTGGACGGTCCAACCGGCCGCCTGCCAGCCGTCCAACAACGGCGAGATCGTGGGAAGCTGATGGCGTTGCAGCCGCTCGGCGGCCGCGGCCTGCCGCTTGAGCTTGGCTCCGTCGACGCTCTCCCGCATCAGCATCTCGCGTTCCAGATCGGAGGCAACCCGCCCGGCAACCACTTCCAGCAGGTTGGTCTGGCGATCGCTGAAATCGCGAGGCGTTTCGCTATAGATCCACAAAGTTCCCAGCAGCGTGGTCGGCGTGGAAACCGGCACGCAGGCGACCGTAGCGAAGTTCTCGGGGACCTGCCACCGCCGCATGGTTTCGGCGTCTTGCAGTACCACGGCATGACCGAGCAGTGCCTCCAGGTCGGCCACCGCGCCGCGCAACTGCCGGGCCGGGGCGGTCATGCGATCGAACGGCAGCCCCCAACTCGAACGGATCTTCAACTCGGTCGTGGCTTCGTCGAGCAGGTAGAGCGCGGCAGCCTGGCAATCGAGCGACTCGGCGCCGGCCTGCAGCACGGCCTGGAGCCGCTCGGCCAAGTGGCCTTGCTCTTCGAGATGCGGTATCAGCGGCACGCCGGCGGCCAACTCGGCCTCGCGCTGCCAGAGTGCGTGCCGAGCAGCCATCAATTCGTCTACCATGCCGGTCACGGCGGAAGCCATTTGTCTGGCGATGGCCACACCCAGCGGCTTGCGCTTCGCCTTGGTGGAGGTCGAGTCGATCGGATCGAGCCTGAGGTGTCCCAGAGCAGTTCCAACGCCCGGGTTTACCGGGGCGGACCACGTCAGGTCTTTCCGATCGTTCGGTTCCGGACCGGCCTGGTATCGCAACGACCAACCGGTCGCACGCCGAAAGGCCTTGAGAACCGCCCCCAGGCTGCCAAGTTGGTCAGCCTCCGGTCGGACGATCTTGTTGGACCGTTCGGAGTAGAGTTTCAGATGTTTCGCTTTTTGGGTGGCCACGGGCATTTGGGGGGGCTGCTTGGGGGGTCAATCGGGTGTGCGAGTGGCCAAGCGTCCATGGCCGGCTGGCGTCGAGCTACTGCGGTGGGACGGTTCCTGGCAAAACACCACCCCTATATCACCCGCCGTATGCATACTACGCAAACGCCGTAAACTCCGTAATCGGCATATTTTAGCATCGGCCAATTCTGGATGAGACGTGAGGAGATTTCCTGGCACGTTGCGCGAGAGGTCGGTCCTCTGAACCGGTCCGCACGGTTGTCCGCAGATCAACGGTTCAGCAATCCTGCCGGCGCTGCCCGAAGCAACGTCCCGTGCCCCACAAGGACCGGGGCCGGACGGCAGCTACACACAAGCCTCAGAAGACGTCGGCCGGCTGGTCTTCGGGCTTCGGCTTCTTGCCTTCTCCGGCGTGCTCTAAGGCGTCTTTGCGATACAAGGGCATGTGGCGATAGTAGACTTCCAGGGTCATCGCAGCCAGGGCCGTGCAGTAGAGACGGCCCCCCTTGTCCGCGCCGCGGTCGCCGCCGCGGAAGTGCCAACTGCCGACCGTATGGCCGACCTGCGATTGCGACCCGACCAGCCAATCCCTCATCCGCGGGTTCCACTGTTTCCAGTGCTCGCCGCCGTAGTGGTGCATGACCTGCGTGGCGTAGTAGTTGTAGTACATGTTACCGGCGGTGGACGGGCCCTTCCCGCTCATGTCCTGCACGCCCTGGACGATGCCCGGATGGTCGGGCTTCCAGCCGAGGTACATCCGCGAGAGCAGCCCGATCGCCTGGGTGGCCAAGCTGGGTCGATCCTTGTCCGTATAACCGTAGTCGGAGCCGTAGTCGTCCGTTTGGACGCTGTTGAGGAAATTCATTGCCCCCAGGAAACAAGCGGGGCTAACGCGCAGGTAGGCCATCCGCCCGCTGAGCAGGGCCATCAACTGCCATCCGACGACCGAGGTATCACCCGGCGTACGGGGCGAGTATCGCCAACCGCCGCCCATCGGGTCCTGGGCCGAGGCGATGAAGTTCAGCGCCGCCTGGGCCGACCTGCCGAGATTGGGAACGGGGACCGGTTTCTGCTTCTTCTCCGGAGCAGTTTTCTTGTCGCCGGGGTCGCCGGTGCCATCGTAGTCGCGGAGTTTCTTCTTGCGCATCAAATCCATATCGGCCTGCATCCCGTAGGCCTCACACAAGGCGATGGCGGCCAGACCGTGGGAGTACATCGTGCCACTTCCCACTTCGTCGAGTTGGCCGCCGGCGGGGCTGACGCGCATGTTGCGAATCAGGAAGTTCAGCCCGTTACCCACGGTCGCCTGGTACTTACCCATCTGGTGCGTCTGGCCGGCGCCGAGAAACGGCAGTATACCCAGCGCGGTGGCGGCGATCCGGGCCTCGGGCATGCTGCCGCCGCCGGGACACTTGCCTTGGCACGTGGGGGCCAGATGATGGTGGAACGACCAGCCGCCGTCGGGCATCTGGTGATCGGCCAACCACTTCAGCGCCAGATCGACTGCGTGTTCACTCTCCTTGGTGGCCCCGTCGCCCAGCGCGTTTCCGCGTCGTCCGCCGCGCCCACCCATGCCGCCACCCGTACCGTTGAGCCCGAAGCCGCTGCCCTTCTTGCCCTTGCCGCTGCCAAGGGCGTTGGCGATCCCCAGGCCGCGACCGACTTCGCTCAGCAGGTCGTTGTACGGCGCTTTGTCCATGTTCCTGATCTTGCTCAGTTCGACCGACGCCGCGTCGATTCCCTCGGCCGCCGCCAAGTCATCGATCATCATCTCCAGCGGCTCGGGCTCCACGCGGTCGACGATGTCGCCGCCCCGCGGCTCCTCTTTTCGGTCGAACTTCAGCTCGTTGAAGTCCTCCAGCGGCTCCTCTTCCATCGGGGAAGAGACCAGCAGGATCTCGGGCCCCTGATTTTGCAGCATCCAGAAACCGAGAGCCACGAGGATCAGAGCGTGTACCGCCGCGCTAACCGACCAGCTTGCGTGTTCGCGGAGAAAGTCCTGCCAGGCTACCGCAACGGCGCCTTCCTCGGCCCGCTCGTCCATCTCCTCCCGCGCGCCGACCGCTTTGCGTCCTTCCTTCCACCCCCGGCTGTCCACGGTCACGCCCCGCGCTTGCTTCTGCGATTCGTTCAACAGGATCGGGGCGGCCATGGTGCCAGCGGCCGGCTTGTTCGGTTCGGCCGCCTGCGGAGATCGCTGCGGAACGGGCTGCGGAGTTGGTTGCGGAACTGGCTGCGGAACTGGCTGCGGAACTGGCTGTGGAACTGGCTCGTTGACAACGGGCCGGTTGGCACGTAGCGGCTGAGCGGATTCGGCGGGGCCAGTCGGGGTGGACACAGCCGGGACGGGTGCCGGTCCGACCGGGATCGGCCGGGGGGGCTCGGTCTGATCGGGTGCCGCAAGCGGCGCAGCACCGACCGGGATAGGTGCCGGCGGCGTCGATTGCACCGGCGCGGCCTCGTTGAACAAGGGCCGCTGTGTACGTCTAGCAGTTTGCCTTCTCCGTCCCACTGGCTGACCCCCCCTAATGGAGTGTGCTTGACAACGGGGTTCCGTGTCCGCCCATTATAACACTCGGCCGGATGCTTGAACAGTCTTTCGGATTTGACCCCTATTGCCGCTTGCGGCTTAGCAATGTCGTGCCAGAAACGCCTAAGCCGCAAGAAGACAAGAAGAAAGGACAGGCATGATCCGGCATGATCCATTATCCCGGCATCATTCCTCTGGTTCTTCCGGGAATTAAGTGGCTCAGCCATGCCGTAAGTACCGGTGCCTCATCTCTGTCCCGTCCGAGAACAGAGATGAGGCACCGGTACTTGTCGGCGAGCGGACTCTGGCCTCGGCCCAGCAGCCACTAAATATCCTGAAGAACCAACACTCTGAATCGCATTATGCCAGTCCTTTTCTCTTCTTTTCTTTTTCTCCCTAAAATGGACCGCGTTGTCGCGGCTCATCTTGTAGCCTCCATGCTGTTGTTCGGCGAACTGAGAAGCCGCTTCATCGCGATGCTGCCCTGGTCGTGCGGTTGCACGTAGGTTCCGATCACACTGTCTTCCAGAACGGTCACTGACCACGTCACGTCCCAGCCCCGGGGATCACGTGATGTCCCGACGAAGCCATTCCGCGCCGGATCGCCTGGACCTTCTACGGTGATCAAGACCGGTTCACCCCGTTCATCAAAAAACACGAGATGGGCCACCATCTGCTGGCCTGTGTCCACCAGAGTGAGAGTCCCCGGCGTACGACCTCCGTATGCTTCGCTTTCCGACTCGATATAGCCGGCGTATGTCTTGAGTCTCATGCTGATTCTTGCTCCTTCATCCCACTGCCGAACGGTTGATTTGACCCGCGGTGCTAGCCGTCCGCGTCCAAATCGTGGTTAGCGCCATCCTATTCGATTATGGAAATCAACGATACAGTCGGGTGGTTAGCGATGTATCTCACAGTCTGGCAACACTTGCTTGAGTTTCTTGACGCCTTCATCTGTGACTTGCGTGCCTTTAAGATAGAGGCGTCTCAGGTTGGTCATCGCGTGAAGGTGTTCGAGTCCGGCATCCGTAACTTGGGTGTTGGTGAGGTTCAGCTGTTCCACACGGCCGAGGCGATTCAGATGCTCCAATTGGGCATCGGTCACAGCCATGTTCTTGAGCTTCAAGTGTCTCGGCTTCGTCATCTGTCGGAGTTCTTCAATCGCTTCGGAGCAGAATGAAGTCTCGCTGGCAAGCACTTCGCGCCACCACTCCAGGATATACTCACGCTGCCTCTCCTCCTTGAGGCAATCTTCCTCTGTGCCGTCAAACGTTGCGATACGTGTCTTACCTGGAACATAGCGATCAAGAATCGCGACACAACGACCTGCATTCCCGTTTTCAACAAACTCCCTCGGTGTCTTGCAGAGATAGACATCCTTATCGCACACATGGCAATGCCGGATGCCCGGTCGCCCCGTCCTTGCAAGCGCCGACCATTGCTTGGGGCAGGCCTTTTCGAAGGAATGCTCGCAGTTCCATAACTCCGAGAACCATATTGGATCTAGCATATCAGGCATTGCTGATTCGGGGGCTAACTTGTCTATAGATAGTTTCTGCCTATCACCTGTGGGCCGCGGATTTGCGGCCTAACGCGCAGGGAGCCTATCGTAGCGGTTGGTTACTGTGTTGTCACGCCTGTTCCGAAAAGAAAAGGACAGGCATGATCCACTATCCCGGCATCGTAATTCAGGGGCGTTTACGCCCCTTTGCCGCGAAGCGGTATTAGGCCCGTGCTTTAGCACGGGTGACAGTAGGCCGATCACCTGATTCTCCCCACCTCCCCCAGCCGCAACGCGGCTGGGGGAGGTGGGGAGCTGCGAGGGCGCCGTAGCCCACACCACCCGACGTAAACGTCGGGCCTACTACCGCCTACGGCGGAAAGGACCATAAATGGCCCTGAAGGTTGTTCCCCAGGATCAGTAACGGTCAGAGAACTGAAAGTTGCAAATTGAAGAAGCGGGCTATCCACTTCGCTCTACCAGACACAAGATGTGGTGTTGTCTGCCACGCTTGCGAGGCATGAGTGGGAGCGAAACGATGTCCGTACTGAGCAGAGACCAATCCAGACG
>JABMRB010000886.1 GCA_013202865.1 Candidatus Nealsoniibacteriota bacterium
CTTAGCGCGGAACAACCAGACGAACTTTCTTGACGCGCTAGAGTTGATCGACCTGTCCGGCGCCGTCGCAGAGCCCCAAGAGACGCCACTAACCGACTTGGCATGGCTCTGCGAGCAAGCAACCGCCCGCCAACAAGCGGCACAGAAAGGCAACTCGACCGAGGAATCTGTAGACAAGCTGTTGGCCGTGGGCCTGATGTAACCGGTTCTGGGAAGCCCCTGGGCTAGGGGGTGTCCTAAACCGTCGCGGGCATTTGGCCACGGCCTTCGATCCAGAGCACTTGTGCCAGATTCCCGGATCAGCCAATTATGAGGATTTAACAATGCGGAATGAAACATACAGCTATATCGTCTCAGCCATTGCATTGCTTGTGGGTGTTGGGTTTTGTAATCTGACCTATGGCCAGCAGCTTAATGAAGACAATTCCTTTCGTGCAGGAGACTGGCCGGCCACCATCGCAAAGGTTCAGCCGGTCCCGTTGAATAAGACGCAGGTCTCTGGTTATCTGGGTAAACGGATCGACCGAAACCTCGAAAGTCTGATGTTGGGACTGGAAACCCCAATCCCGAAGGGATTTGAAACGGCAGCTGCGGGAGAAGAACCGCCCAAATATCGTCTGGCGGCGGACAGTGATTTTTATAAATGGCTGGAAGGCGCCTGCTACGTTTTCTTCAGAACCGGTAACGTGGAACTGAAGAAGGAAATTGACCGTCTTGTCGATTTAGTCATCGCATGCCAGGATGATGATGGATATATTAACGCACAGAAGAACCAGAAGAAACGCTGGGATCCGAAGGTGATGCATGATCTGTATATCGCCGGTCATTTATATGAGGCGGCAGCAGCCCACTATCGTGCAACCGGGGAGAAACGTCTGTTGGACGCGGCTTCTCGATGGGCAGATTATCAGATTCAGGAATACAAGAATGGGAACACATACTTCAAAACAACAGCCCTAAAAGAACATTCTGAATACGAGTTGGGCCTCCTGCGCCTCTATCGTGCTACGGGTAACAAACGTTATCTGGATTTTTCTTTTACTCTGACAAAGGAACTGTGTAAGGTAGACGGGCCAACCATGAACCAGGTGAAGGCCGGCGGTGGACGGCATGCCGTTCGAGTCGGTTATCTGCTGACGGGCATGGCTGATCTCTATCTCGAAACAGGCCGGGAGGACATGCTTGAGCATCTTCCCGGGCTTTGGGATTACATCAACGATACGAGCATGTACGTTACGGGCGCTGTCGGTTCGCACGGGGAACATTACTCGAAATGGCCCTATGATTTGCCCCATGAGCGAAAAGATCATAATGACCGGCACCTGGGAGAAACCTGTGCCGCCGTGGCCAACATCATGTTTTCATGGCGCATGCACGCCATCAATCCACAAAGCACTTACTTTGATACTATTGAAAAGACACTCTACAACCATTACCTGGGCTCCGTCGCGCTAAACGGCAAAGGCGCTTTTTATTACAATCCCATGCGCATGGTGGGCGATCTGAGCAAAAAGTCGGACCACAATTCTAAACCCATTAACGCTCGATGCATGCTGCCGAAGCTCAACAGGACAACATGCTGCATGTCCAATTGCTGGCGTTTTCTAGGCGCACTGCCAGAGTATCTCTATTCATACGATGATGACGGTTTATTCGTCAATCTCTACTCCAGTTCAACAACCAGTCAAACCCTGCGGGATGGCAGAAAGATTGAACTGACAGTTGAAACAGAATACCCCTTCGATGGGAAAGTCACCCTGCGTTTTGATGGCGAGAAAGCAGCCCCCTTCAACCTTCGTCTGAGAATTCCGGGCTGGTGCACGAACGCAAACGCTTCCTGGCCCGGACAGGAAAAGAAAACCATCGAGAGTGGACAATACCTGGCAATTGAACGCACCTGGAAAAAAGGTGATACCGTCGAACTTCAGCTTGATATGCCGGTGCGTATGATAGAGCCCCATCCAAAAGTCACAGCGAATGCAGGGCAGGTTGTTTTTGCCAGGGGCCCGCTCGTGTACTGTCTGGAAAGTGAAGATGTCTCATTTCCCGTCGAGAAAGCGGTAATTGCCGCCATGACGCCTGAAGAAGTTACTGATCACGTAACGGCGGAATGGCACCCGGATTTACTGGAAGGTATCCACAAGCTTACCGTGCCGGGTCTGGTGGACGATAAAGAAGTCGATTTGGTACTTGTCCCCTGGTTCGTGCGCGCAAGCCGAAGCAATGAAGGGCGATGGGTAATTCATCTTCCGCTGAAGTCCCGGTGACAAATCTAAAAGAATACCTTCTGTGGAGCGCAGCCGATCCGGAAGATCAGCGCAGTCAAATTTCCGGCACCCGACACGGTTGGCTATCAGATTGACGACGAGGACGGGTGGAACATGATCCAGATGAATTCCGCTGTGCAACAGCCAACCGAACTCGGCCACAAGTCCAACCAAACGTTCCGAACTAGCGTCGCTAGCGCGCCGCAATCCGAACGCTGACGTTGGCTATCTCATCTAACGACCCTATTTGGAACGCCCGGTCGTGCATCAAGCAGGCCCCCCTGTATGGACAAGCTTGGACTTTCAGATTCACGTCAGAGGACATTGTCGGGATGGAGTAGTCCAAGCGGACGCGAACCCCCCGCTGGCTGTATTCATAACCGCCCTAAAGGCCTGTCTCCGAGTTGGCCCGGCTGCACGGCTTCAATGCGACGGCCGACGCAACAGTCGGCAGTTCGCAGCGCGCGTTTCGCGCGGCGGTGGGGGCGACCTCGTGCGCGAAGGCCCGGCTGACGAAAGACGCTTCGGTGATCAGAGTGATGGCGCTCCGCAGCCAGGCTGTGAGGTTCAGCGATCCAGCGAATCAGGATGACTCGTGCACTAGGTGTATAGCCCCTTGCAGGTTTAGGGCCCGCTAGACTCGAAGGTCAAATGGCCTTCGCATGGAGCAAGGGCCGCATCCTGGGCTCAACCCAATGAGCAGACGCCCGGGCGACAATCTTCTTCAAACTACCATCTCCCTGGCCATCGCGTTGACCACCGGACGCTGCGTCAGCGACGAGCGTATCCAACGCCGAGTCGAGATATGCTCTCGCTGTCGCTATATCCGCACCCGCATGTCGCGCCGCGGCAGCCGAAAGCTGAACTGAGGTGTCTGCGGTCACCGAGTCCGTGGCAGCCGTGCTCTGGTCAACCTTGCCCGCTACGAAGAAACCAGGAGATGTGGCTACGAGCATCCGGATGGATCGAGGTGGAAGAAGGCGGGATTCTGAAATATGGCCCCACCGCTGTCTGTGGTGAGACCAACTCTGGCGGGGGCGTTGCGTCTGTGACTGTGTCGGGTCTGAAACGGCACTGGCAGCGTGCCTTCTGGCAACGAGAATCCTGTGTGATATAATCGGAAGGTCCTTCCAGAAAACGATTTATGTTTGAAAGTCTGGCGGGCGTGCCGCCAGACGGAATCACAAACCCCCACCCCCAGGAGGCTTCCCATGACGTTCCGCCGCCGAATTCGGTCTTTCTTGCCCATCGCCGCCGCCGCGATTACGCTGCTCGCCTTGCCTGCCTTTGCCGCCGACGTTCCCGATCCACTGCCCGACCCCGACGGCAAGCCCGCCGACATGACCAAGCCCGTGCAGGTGTACATCCTCATGGGCCAGTCGAACATGGTAGGCGCCGGGAGGATTGCCGGAGACAAGGACGGAAGTCTCGAACATGCGGTGAAAACCAAGCAGAAATACCCCTACCTTGTGGATGACGCCGGCAAATGGACGATCCGCAATGATGTCCGCAACGTGCGTGTCATGAATGATAGAGGATTCAACAACGAGTGGATGACGATTACCGGCAGCACCATCGGCCCCGAGATCGGCATCGGGCATTACGTGGGGCATGCCGTCGATGCGCCAGTGTTGATTCTCAAGAGTTGCATCGGCAATCGCTGTCTCGGCTTCGACCTGCTGCCGCCCGGTAGCGAGCAATTAGAGTTGGAGGAAAAAGGCAATACGATGGTGCATGCCGGCTACAA
>JABMRB010000887.1 GCA_013202865.1 Candidatus Nealsoniibacteriota bacterium
ACCGTTCTGAGCTGATTCTAATCGACGTAACTCCTTATTTCAAGGCGACTTATTGGTCGCCTCGACCAAACCGCGGCAGTGGTGCCCAAACGTAAAGCAGGTGCAAAATTGGTTCGTCGCCAATTCGCGTACGCCTAACTCGCCCAAAGTACCCGAGATGTCAGGTACGCGATGCTGCGATGAACCTGAAGCACTGCCACGACCGCATGAATGCGGTCGCTACAAACCCCGGCTCAGAACCGGCGGTTGAACTCGACGACCAACTCGGAGTCGAACTGCCGGTCGGCTTCGTCCTTCAGCGGGGCTACCGCGGCGACGGTCAGCGTGGAGTGGGGCCCGATCTGGCAGTGAAGACCGGCCGTCAGGTTCAGCAGGTTCATGCGGTTGCCCGGGTTGGCGATCGTCGGCATGTCAGGCCCGAGGCTTACCGTGTCCGTGTCCTGCAGCGTCGTGGTGTAGTGAAGCTCGAAGACCGGGGCGATGCCGGTAATCCAGCACGCCTGCGGGTTCTTGTAGACCCAATAGCCGAGGCTGAAATCGACGAAGCCGAGATTCTGATCGCTGTAGGTATCGGTGATCGGCGGAAGCGCCGTCGCGGGGCGGATGTCGTACAGGGTCACCTCGTTGCCGCTGGCGTCGAAATCCAACTGCGCAAAGAACAACGCGAACAGCCGGTCGTTCGGTTCCCAATATACTCCCAAGAACGGCTGCAGGTGAACCGATTCGTTCTTGAAAACGCCTTCGAGCCCACCGTCGTTCAGTCCGTCTTCGCTGTAGTAGAGGGCGTCGTCACCGGTCGGGAAAGTGATCGCCAATCCGACCGCCATGCGGTAGTTGCGGCGCTGGCGTACGATCGCCTTGACCGCCAGGGCCAGGTTGCCAAGCTCGGTCGCCATGAAGGAACTCGACCCGTCGGCGTGCTGCGAGGAATTCAATCCGCCCGCGAACGGAAGCCGGAATTCCACCGACAGCCGCTTGTCGAACAGCGTCTTCTCCACGCCGAACGTGTATCGGTCGAGCGAACGCAACGGATCGTTACCATCGGCGGCCTGCAACGCGTTCTGGAAGTGATTGAAGTTGAAGAAGACCCGGTCGGTGGGGATCGGGCTGTTGCCCTCGACGATCTTGAATCGTCGATCGCCGCCGGCCACCATCACCGTGGCGTCCGGGCCGGTCATTCCCGTAAACCTGGACCCGTTCTCGAAGAAGTCGCCGATCATGTTCGGCACCGGCGCCGGCGGGCCGTAGGCCGACCCGAACGAACCGGCCAGCAGGTCGGGTGAGGGATCGTACGGCACGTCGGGCCCCATCTCGCCCGGCGTCATCGGTCCCAAAGCGTCAGGGTCCATCGGTCCCAAAGCGTCAGGGTCCATCGGTCCCAAAGCGTCAGGGTCCATCGGTCCCACGACGGCTCCCGGCGACACGCACCCGTCGCGGGCCGAGCAGCCACCGCACGGAACTACGCTCGGCATACTGAGCAACTCGGCCCAAGTGTCCGGAACGACCTCGGCCCTGCTGCGAATGATGGGCCGGCTTCCGAAGGTCGGGGGATGGACCGGCGCTTGTGCCGAGACAAAACTGACGTGCATCGTGACGGCCGCTACCGCCACTCGAACGAAATGGATAGCTCTCATCAGTCAGACTCTCATGCCCCAAGGATCCGAAGAATTGTCGCCATGGATAGCAGCAGAACTACCTCTCCCACCTTTATTGTCTTCGGCGCTCGGCACAGTCACCTTGAGTGGCATAGCCCGCATAATCCGAATCTTCGGAATTCGGCCGTGGGAGTCCACAGTTGCTCGCAGCAAGACGCCGAACGGGCGGAAGATAGGAGGAATGCGAAGGCTATGGCGCCCGGCTTGAGGCGGTGTTCGCTACGGACAAGGCTGCGCCCGCGGCTCGGGAAACGGTTACAGTTCGAGCGGGATCTTCATGCCGTCGTAGGCCAGTTCCATGCCGGAGGGCAGGGTGGCGCCGATCGCTTCGTGCTCCAGTTCGTGACAGATATGCGTGAACAGCGTCCGCTTGGGTGCCAGTTGTCGAGCCGCCGCGATTGCCTCGTCGAGACTGAAATGCGTGGCGTGTGGACGCAGCCGCAGGGCGTCGAGGATCAGTACGTCCAGGCCTTCGAGCAACGGCACACTCTGGGGCGGAATGGCGTTGGCGTCGGTGCAGTAGGCCACGTTGCCCACTCGATAGCCCCAGGCATGGAACGGGCCGTGCCGCAGCGGAATCGGAACCACCCGTGTGCCGAGCAACTCGAACGGCTCGCCGGTGATCGCCCGGAACGTCAACTGGGGAAGGGCACCTCGAGGCAGCGCCTGGGTGGCCGGATCGAACGCGTATTCAAACACCCGACGTATCCGGTCCTCGACGTGCCGGTCGCAGTGGATCGGCATTTCGTGGCCCAGGTAGTAGACAAGGACTCGCAGATCGTCCAACCCGAACAGATGGTCGGCGTGGTCGTGCGTGTAGCAAACCGCGTGGACCGCCGCGATCCGCTCCCGCAGAAGCTGCACGCGCAGGTCGGGTGCCGTATCGATCAGCAGGTTCCCCTCGGGCAATCCGAGCAGGGCACTGCACCGCGACCGCTGGTTCTTGGGGTCGCAACTGCGGCACGTCGCACAGTCGCACCCGATCACAGGAACTCCATGCGAGGTGCCGGTGCCAAGGAAGACGAGTTCGCCACGAATATCGGTAGAGAAGGGCGGGTCGGACAACGGTGGCCTCGGGGGAGCAGTGGGGAGAGCGTTCGGCACATCAGGAAGTAGCAGCCGAAAGCGGCAACCGATCGCCAGCCAAACCACCCGTACCGGGGGTTTCACCAAACAACCTTCCTTGACCCAACGTAGCACAACCTATACATTCTTCAGCTTGGAAACAACTGCGCTCTTCGTATAGACCGGCAGATACGCCGGGGGATTACTGCATACCCTGTTAGCGCTACGCCACTTGATACCAACTACCTCCCAATAGCCCATGACCACCGAAGAAGTTTTATCTCGAATTGGCGACATCGCGAGCTACGTCTTCGGCGGCATCGCGCGGAAGATCGAGCGCTCGGTGACCGGGTTGTTCGGCTCGTCGAACGCGCGTTATCTGAAGAAGCTCCAGCCACAGGTCGACGCCATCGGGGCCCTGGAATCTAAGTACCAGGAGATGACCGACGAGGAACTCAAGGAGCAAACGCCTAAGTTCCGCAAGCGGCTGGCCGCCGGAGAAACGCTCGAAGACCTGCTGATCGAGGCCTTTGCCGTTTGTCGCGAGGCCGGCCGCCGCGTGCGCGGGTTGCGCCACTACGACGTGCAGTTGATGGGTGGCATCGTCCTGCACGGCGGCGCGATTGCCGAGATGATCACCGGCGAAGGCAAGACCTTGGTCGCCACCTTGCCGGCCTATCTCAACGCGCTGGCCGGCAGCGTCCATGTGGTCACGGTCAACGACTACCTGGCCCGGCGCGACATGGAATGGATGGGTCCGATCTACATGTCGCTGGGGCTTACCATCGGCACGATCCAGAGCAACATGTCGCCGTCGGCCCGGCAGCAGGCCTACGCTTGCAACATCACCTACGGCACGAACAACG
>JABMRB010000093.1 GCA_013202865.1 Candidatus Nealsoniibacteriota bacterium
CGTCTGGTTGGCCTCGTAACCGCCGTAGACGTGTTAAAGTTCATCGGTCGCGGTTACGTCCCGGAGCCGGAGGAAGAGTTCGAGGTCTTTAGGCCGCCTGCTTTCCTCAGCGAAGACGGCAAGCTCACTGTGCCTGTAGGGTATTTTGCGGAAGAAAAGTCCGAGGAAAAGATCCTGGCCCTCCTCGCATATAGCCCACGGAGCAAACGTATCAGCGTGAAATTGCTCGCGAAAGAGCAGCAAGGGCAAGACCTCCTCGGCGTTCGTCCGGCTACCCTTACAGATAAGTATCTAGCCATCCCGGCAAAGGATTTCCTTGAACACCATAATCTCAACATTCGCGGTGCCCTCAATGTTACCAAAAACACAGAGACTGGTTGTTTACTCCTCTCGCCTGTATTGAAGCCTTGACGGGTGACGGTGTCACCAAATTACGACACTACGAATATTTTGAGATAAACCCGTTGGCGCGAGTAGGCGGCACGCTTTTCAGCGCTGGAGGCACGATGATCAAGCTGACCCGACTCGACAAAGAACGGTTTATCCTCAACGCGGATCTGATCCAGTACGTTGAGGCGCGCCCGGATACGTACGTTACGTTGACAACGGGCGAGCGTTTGGTGGTAGCCGAGTCGATGGATGAGGTATTGCGGCGGGCGATCGCGTACCAGCAGGCGAAGCACCTGGTGCCGGAAATGACGAAGCGCGAATGACGAAACGATCGAAATTCGTCATTCGTCATTCGGATTTAGGATTTTCTTCTTATGGACATTTCGAGTTTAATCGGCTTGCTGTTGGGGACCGCGTTCTTGCTGATCGCGATCGCGATCGCCCCCGGTTCGTCGTTTGGCGCGTTTATCGACTACCCTTCTATGATGGTGGTTATCGGTGGCGCGATTTCCGCCACGCTGATTAGTTTCCCGTTGAAAAGCATTCTCGGCGTCGGCAAAGTGGCTAAGAACGTTTTCTTCAACAAGCCGGCAGACTTCGGCGACTTGATCGAGCAGATCGTTTCGCTGGCGGAGACGGCACGTCGCGACGGGTTGCTGGCGTTGGAGAGCCGGTTGGAGGAGATCAACAACAGTTTCATCGTGCTGGGGATCCAGATGGCGGCCGACGGGACGCGGCCGGAGGTGATCGAAGACATCATGCGGACGGAACTGGACGCGGTTGCCACGCGACACAAAAACGGAAAAAGCGTTGTAGAACAGGCAGGCCGCTTTGCCCCGGCATTCGGTATGATCGGAACCCTGATGGGGCTAATCATCATGCTGGGGAACATGCAAGACCCGGCCGCGATCGGCCCCGGTATGGCAGTGGCTCTGATTACGACGCTTTACGGAGCGGTTATCTCCAATCTGTTCTTCCTGCCGTTCGCCGAAAAGCTAGGCTTTATTAACAAGCACGAGTTGTTGGTCATGGAGATTACGGTTCGGGGAATCATGGGAATTCAGGCGGGTGACAACCCGCGCGTGATCGAGCAGAAGCTGAGCACGTTTATTCCGCCGAAACTTCGGGCGAGCACGCAGGAGGCCGCGTAAGCCGATGGCCGTTGAAGAAGATGAAGCTCCCGGCGTCCCCGAGTGGGTCGTCACCTTCGGCGACATGATGTCGCTGCTGTTGACGTTTTTCATCATGCTCGTTTCGATGAGCGAGTTGAAGGAGGACAAGTTGTACCAGGCGGTTGCCGAGGCGATGCGACGGCAGTTTGGCCACGACACGTCGGCCATGTCGCCGATTCCCGGCAATGCAACGCCCGGCACGGCGGCTTTTGCGAGACTGGCGACGATGGGCCGAGCGCGGCGCATGGATACGATGCGGGGAGGGGCCAAGGTGAAGGCACCCACGGGAAGCGAATCGGGTACGCCGCCGATTACGAAGCCACCCAAACGCACGACCAACGGCGGGGTGGTCGGGTTTGCGTACGGTTCGGCGGAGTTGAACGAACAGAGTAAATTGGCGTTGCGTCGAATCGCCGACGTGCTCGCCGGCAAGGCCTTGCAGGTTGAAATCCGCGGCCATACGTCGTCGCGCCCGTTGCCCAAGGACGGCCCCTACAAGGACCACCGGGAATTATCCTACGCCCGATGCCAGAGCGTGCTAGAGTTACTCGTCAAGTTGAAGATCGACCACCGGCGGATGCTGCTGGTCGCGGCGGCGAACAACGAGCCAAAACACCCCAACAGCGCCGACAGGGAACTGCTGAAGGAGAACGACCGGGCCGAGGTCTACCTGCTGGACAAGATGATTGATGATCTCGGCAGGCCCCCGGAGACGGGCCGGGAACAGAATATCGACGAAGCACTCCGGCAATCGCAGTCGCGCTAACCGAGAAACTGATGTTGAGGCGGCACCCGCCGAGACGGTACCATGCCCGAGCAAAAAACCATACCAAGCGAACCAGACGCATCCGAGGGGATCGGGGCGATCGAGGGCGGTTCCTCGCTGATGGCCAAGATCAAGGTGGCGGCGTTTGTGCTGGTGGTGATTGGCGGAGAATGCGCGCTGTTCTTCTTCTTCATGCCCAGCGCGGACTACATTGTGGACGCTGCCGGACGTTCCGTGGGGGTCCCCTCGAGTGAGGAAGACGAGGGCGAGCTGACCGACGGGCCCGTGGACATCCCGGCCGACGTCGTCGAGGCGGACCTTAGTGATTTCAGCGTTACTTCCTACATCCACGTAACCAATACGCATTTGCGGATCGACTTCAAGCTGGTCGGCATTATCAAGACGGAAGACGATCCGGAGTTTCAAACCCGACTGGAATCAAACAAGCATCGCATCCGGGAGAAGGTGATTGTTACCGTCCGCAGCATGAGCATGGCCGACTTGCTCGAGGACCCCGCCTTGGGGTTATTGAAGCGAAAGATCGTGATCAGTCTCAACCGGATTCTCGGCAAAGAACTTATTCAAGACGTAATCTTTTCAGACTATTCGGTAATCGAGCAATCGTAGCTCGCCCCGAGCACTGACATGGGAATGGACTCCAATGGCAGCCGACGATTTGATGGGCCAGGACGAGATTGAGGCACTGCTCAATCAGACCAAAGACTCGTCCTCCGAGACACCGGCTCCCGCCGCGCAGGCTGCGGCACCGGCGGAAGACGACGACAAACTGCTGGCGCAGGACGACATCGAGAAACTGCTGGCGCAGGCGGGCAAGACCGGCTCGGCGCCGGACGAGGCAGCCCCGGCGGCCGCCGCGAAGCAGCCTGGTGCTGTTGCTGCTCCCGCCGCCGCTCCCGTCGCTCCCGCCGCCAGTATCGAAGAAGTAGCTCAGGGTGACGTGGACTACCTACTTGACCAAGCCGAAAAGGCCCTGGCGTCGATCAATTCCGACGCCGAGACTGCCTTGCCGCCCGACGTAAGGTCGTTCCGACTCGAGGAATTCGGCGGGGCACCGGCCTCGAGCGAGACCGCAACGATCGATCTGATCCGCGACGTGGAACTCGATCTGAAAATCGAGTTGGGTCGTACCCACATGTACCTCGAAGACGTGCTCAGGCTTCGCAAGGGGTCGGTCGTGCCGCTAGACAAACTGGCGGGCGATCCGGTCGACATCTACGTCAACGGTCGCCTGATCGCCCGCGGCGAGGTGCTCGTGCTCAACGACAATTTTTGCGTCCGCGTTGCCGAACTAATCGCCGGCACCCACTCGTACACGTAACAGATATCGTAGCCGGATTCGCAAGA
>JABMRB010000888.1 GCA_013202865.1 Candidatus Nealsoniibacteriota bacterium
CAGTAAGCACACGAGCCCCCAGTCCCGAGCCCCCAGTCCCGAGCCCCGAGCCCCCAGTCCCCAATCCCAAATCTGAAATCCCAAATCTGAAATCCCTACCCCGGCACCGGCACCTCGTCGATCAGGCGCTCGACGAGTGCCTCGACTGCTTCGCGCTGGCCGCCGTGGAGGTAGCCCTTGGTGATTACTCGATGGGAGAGCACGGCGACGGCAAGCTGCTTGACGTCGTCGGGGACAACGTACTGCCGACCGGCGATCAGGGCGGATGCCTGACAGGCCCGATACAACGCCAGGGCCCCACGCGTGCTGGTTCCCACGCGCAGGTCGTCGCAACGGCGGGTCGCTTCGATTACGTCCATCAGGTAGTCGTTAATCGAATCCTCCACGGCCACTTGGCGAACGGACTGCTGCAAGGCGGCAACCTGCTGGCAAGTGAGTGCCGGCTGCAGGGTGTCGACCGGCTCGCCGTCACGATGGCTCTTCAGCACGTTGAGCTCGGATTGGCGGTCCGGATAGCCGACGGCAATCCGTAGCAGGAACCGGTCGAGTTGGCTCTCCGGCAACGGGTACGTGCCCTCGAATTCGACCGGGTTCTGCGTGGCAACCACCATAAACGGCGCGGGCAACGCATGCGTCTGGCCGTCGGCCGACACCTGCCGCTCGCTCATGGCTTCCAGCAGGGCGCTCTGGGTTCGAGGCGTGGCACGGTTGATCTCGTCGGCCAGCACGACGTTGGCGAAGATCGGGCCGGGCTCGAACTTGAATTCCCCGGTCCCGTTGTTGTAGATGCTGCTGCCGGTCACGTCGGCCGGCAAGAGGTCGGGCGTGAACTGGATGCGGCGAAACTGCCCGGCCAGGCTTCGGGCAATCGCCTTGCCCACCAGGGTCTTGCCCACGCCGGGTACGTCTTCCAGCAGAACGTGCTCGCCAGCCAGCAGGGCCACGGTGGCCAGTCGCACCACCTCCGCCTTGCCCAGTACGACGCTGCGAATGTTGTCCTGGAACTTCCCGATCATCTTCTCTGTTTCGTTACTCATACGTGACCATTCTACAGTGCGGAGTGCGGAGTGGGGAGTGGGGAGTGGGGAGTGCGGAGTGCGGAGTGCGGAGTGCGGAGTGCGGAGTAGCCGGGGGGCAACGCCCCGCGGGGAGCTGGTACAGGGCAGTCAACGCCCCCGGACAGCGCTGCGGGGAGAGCACGGCGAGCCTCCTCACCGCAATAACCGCCCCAACACGGTCTTACTACCCCCGAAGAACCCGAACCGGCTCCGCTTCGTATCAAAGATCGGCCGTTGGACGCCGCCTGGGCGCGACCAGCGGTCGCGGCTTTTTGCCATAAATAGCCCGTCTTGGGGGGGGAAGTCACTTGCCTTGGAACCCGAAATGCTGGTAAACTAGAAAGTGGTGAGGTCTTTCTATGTCGACAGCAAGCAGTGACTCCAGCATGGACTTGAAACCCATGGCCGTCCCTCTCGGGGGAACCGGCTCAGGTGGAAGGTCCCTATCGGGCGGTCGCGGCATCTGGCTCGATGGCGAGGTGCTGGCGTGTAGTTGCCCGGAGTGCGGGGCGCCGATGTCGATTCGGCTCTGGCTGATGGTGGCCGACTGCTTCCGTTGCGGGGCCAGCCTCGAGCTAGACGAAGAGCAGGAGCAGGAGGCGCTCCGGCTGATGCGCGAGCAAGAGGCCGCGAAGCGGGCCGATTCGCAGGCTGCCGTCGCCGCGATCTCGCCAACGGTCGCCCGTCAACCCAAGCCGCAACGTCCCCCATCACAGCCTGCCCAATCACAGCCAGCCCAGTTGCCGGCCGAGTCTGAAACCAAGCGGCCAAGTGGCGAGGTTTCGTCAACCGCGACGGCGGTCGCGGCAACGGTCCCGGCGACGGCTCCGGCAACGGCCCCGTCTCGTTCGCGTCGCGTGGCTGCTTCGGACGTCCGTCGCGGCACCAGGGCACATATCCGCGACATCTACGAGAAGGGCGGCGTGGCCGTCTTTTGGAGCCAGATGTTCAAGGATCTTCCGGCCTGGCTGATCAGCATGGTGATCCACATGGTGGCCATGTTGCTGTTGGCGATGTGGGTCACCCCCGTCGACGAGGAAGTGCCGGACATCACACTGGCCACGTCGGTTAGCAACATGGACCTGGAGGGCGATATTGGCGATCTCGACGACTTGACTCCCGAGGAGTTTGACTTTGAAGATCCCGGGGCGATCGAATTCGCCAGTGAGGTCGAGGAACTCGGCACGAACGATTCGGAGCCGGAGATCGAGCCGATCCAGTCGACGTTGCCGCCGGCGCCTCCGATCGGCAACCTGCCCGGTCAGGAGACGACGCGCAGGGCAGAGATTCCGTCCGCGGCGATGGGACGAATGTTTGCCGGCCGCGATCCGCAAGCCCGAGCCCAGGCAGTGCAGACCAGCGGCGGCACCTCAGCCACCGAGGCCGCGGTCGCCCGCGGGTTGCTGTTCCTTGCCCGGCACCAGCATCCCGACGGCCATTGGAGTTTGAACACGTACCACAACACGTCGGACTGCGACGCAACGTGCCGCGCCGGAATCGGTCGCTCCCGTAGCGACGTGGCTGCCACATCGCTGGCGTTGCTGCCGTTTCTCGGCGCCGCCCAGACGCATCGCGACGGCGACTACACGAAAGAAGTCTATCGCGGGCTGAAGTGGCTCCTGGATCAACAGAAGGAGGACGGCGACCTGCGAGGCCAGGGCGACGGCCAGATGTACGCCCACGGTCAGGCCGCCATCGCGTTGTGCGAGGCCTACGCCCTGACCGGCGACGAGCAACTTCGCGAGCCGGCCCAGTTGGCGCTCAACTTCATTATCAAGGCGCAGCACAGCGGCGGCGGATGGCGTTACACCCCCGGCCAGGCGGGCGATACGAGCGTCGTCGGATGGCAGTTGATGGCGCTGAAGAGTGGGCAGATGGCCTATCTCTACGTGCCGTCGAAGACGTTCCGGAAAGCGGCCCTCTTTCTCGATCACGTCCAGGCCGACAAGGTGGGCGGACGCTACGGCTACCAACGCGGCGGGTCGACCCCGACGATGACCGCCGAAGCGCTCCTCTGCCGCCAGTATCTCGGTTGGCCGAAGGACCACCCGGGCCTGCGGGCCGGAGCAAGGTACCTGCTCGACGAACACTCGCCCAAGGCCAGCCGCCCGAACATCTACTACTGGTACTACGCGACCCAAATGATGCATCACCTGGGCGGCGACCGTTGGGATCGGTGGAACGCCCGGATGCGCGACGTGATGGTACAGATGCAGGAAACAAAGGGCCACGCGGCCGGAAGTTGGTCGCCCTCCGGCCGGGGCACCGACGGTGGATTCGCCGACCGCGGCGGCCGGATCTACATGACGGCCCTGGCGATCTGCACGCTGGAAGTCTACTACCGCCACATGCCAATCTACAGCAGCGAAGCACTGCTGCCGTTCGAGTGATGCTTTAACTAATAGAGCATTCCAAGAACATTGCCAGGGACTAACGGCCTTCCATCATCCAAAACGCCCCATCACTGCCCTCTTCCCCCAACCAACCGCAGCCCCGCTCACGGTGCTCCCCCTGCACCGCAATCCACCTCGACACTCACGGTGGAGACTGGAGTCTCGAAATACGGTCCTATTTCGTTCAAGCGGGTAACTTCGCCATCCGGCGGAACCCCCAGTTCTCCCCGGCATCCGGCCGAACGTAGATCGTGCCGTACGAGAATCGCCTCTTTTGCCGCCCGGTCGTGTTGTCCTCGAAATAGAGCTCGATCCGGGTGACGATCTGGTTGAGAGCCTCTTGGTGTCCGCCGGATCCGCCCTATTGAGAGCCTCTCCCAGGCTCCTGAGAGCGTCGATCGCCCGGTCGATCATCTTTTCGTCTCCGTCTTTCGACCGCGCCTGGCGGCCGGCGAGCGACCCGCAAGATCGAGGCAAACTCCGATTCTACGACGAGCAGTCGCTTGTCACTGATTCCTGCATCGGCGAGCGGAGCCGATCAGCTTGAGAGCCCGGTGGTGCCGCTGTCCTTCCGAAACACCTGGATCCGTGGCGAGATCGAGATCGCTCCCGACCGTGAGTGCCGGCTCGGTGGCACGATGATGTATCCGCCGGCGCCGCGAACGTCGATCGACTCGCCGCCGATCTTTGCCCTGTTGCGGATCTCGACTCCGTTGCAGCAGAAAAACAGATGACGACCGCCGCCGCCGGTCCGAGCCGAAACGGTCTTCGGTAGCTTGCCGTGCTCTTCCTCCAGGATTCGGGATTCGGGATTCGGGGTCGATTCGGGGTCAACTCTTGACACTTGACACATTAGGAAAGTGTCAAGTGTCAAGAGTTGACCCCGTGTCCGACGTCCGCTGTTCGATCCGCCGCCCCCGAAGCCACCGGAGCCCGTGGTCAAGAAAAAGACTCCCCCGCCGGTGAAGCTCGTGGCGACGATGATCGAATCGACCGGCAATCAGGCCATGTTCTCCGTCACCGGCGGCGGCACGCTCTTTCGACGCGTTGGCGAGCAGATCGTAGCGGGCGACTCGTCGGCCGAAGTCGTCGAGATCGAACCGAACCGGGTCGTTTTGCAGTACGATGGAGAACGGATAACGCTCATAATAGAATAGCAGTCGCACCGATGGCAACTATGCAATGGATCCTGTTGGAAGAGAGCAAGGGCTACCGCATCGCGGCAGTCGGCGCCCAAGGCGTGGCGTTCTGGGAGGTTCCCGTCTCCGCCGGCGCCGGCCCGAAGGAAGTGGCCGCGGCCGCGGCCAAGGCGTTGGAGGAAAACGATTATCGCGGCAGCCCCCTGGCATTGGCGCTAGGGCCAAAGTCGTGCCTGGCGGCGACGATCCGACACCAGGGACGCTCGATGGCCCGCGACCGGCAAGTCATGGCCTACACCCTGGAAGAACATCTCCCGCTTGCCGCCGAAAAGACGGTCGCCGACTTCATCGTGTTTCCGGAAGAGGCCTTGGCCGTCGCCGTGGAAGTGGCGCTGGTCGGTCCGTTGGTGGCCGCGTTGGAAAAGGCCGGGCTGCCGGTCCAGTCGGTGGCACCGTTGCCGCTTCTGGCCCTGCGGCAGGACATGGAGGCCGACGCACCCAAGGCGCCGCTGGTCGTGCTGTGGCAACACGAAAACACCGTCGAGCTGTTTGACGTTACCGATGGAAGGCCCCGTCTGTGGAGGTCGCTTGCCGCCGAGCCGAACGTGCTTCTGCGCGAACTGCACGTGCTGGCGCGAACGCATCGCGAGGAGTTCTCGGTGCGAACTCATTGTCTGGACGGGCCGCTGCTGGATGCAGTTCGCTCGGTGCCCGAAGTGCAAGACCTTTCACCGCACGCCACCGCCATGGCGGAAGCAGCCGCCACAGTCGCCGCACGCCGGCTACAAGGCCAGATGCAGGGGTGGATTGAATTGTGCCGCAGTCCCATCGGGTCCGGCGACCCGTACGGACCGATCCGCGGGGCGCTGCGGGCGGTGACGATCACCGCCGTCATGCTGGCGCTGATGGTCTCGGTCGCCTTGTCGATACGCACCTATCGCACGCAGCGACTGGCCGAGCAATACCGGCAGGACCAAAGGGAGGCCTTCCAGCGCGCCCTGCCGGACCGCGCCGTGCCGGTCGGGATCCTCTCGCGGCTGGAAAGCGAGTATCAGCAAATGGCCGGCGTCACCGGGCAGGCCGATGTGATCCCACAACCATGTTCCGCCCTGAGGCAATTGCATCAGGTGCTCTCCGCTTTGCCTTCCGACCTGCGCTACCGCGTGCTGGAGATGCGCATTGAGTCGGAGCAGATCTACCTCGAAGGCGAGGCCCGGCATCATGGGGATGCGGACCTGTTGGCCACGGAGTTGCGTAATGCCGGATTCGAGGTGGAGCCGCCACATACGCAACAACTTGCTACCGAGGGCGTGGCCTGGCGGATCAACGCCTCGACGAAGACGGGCGATGACAATCAGCAACCGGAGGGCGACCCCAAATGAACGGTTCACGTTCACGACGGCTATTTGTGGTGATGTTTGTCGGCTTGACCGCGTTGGCCGTCTGGAGCTATTTCCGTCTGGTCTCCGGCCATCGCGTCGCCCAAGTGGCTGCCGAGAATCTCGACCGCTGCCGGCGCCTGGCCGACCAGATTGACGGGCTCTGCGAAACACCGATGCAGGCGTGGCTGGAAAGCCAGGCTCCCCAAGAGAAGCTGACTCTCCATGTCCAGCAAGCCGCCCAGACCGCCCAGATTGACGAATCGAGCCTGATCCGCATCGATCCACAACCGGGCCACCGGGTCGGCGAAACCGACTACCTCAGCGAACCGACCTTGCTTCAGATGCGCAGCGTCTCGCTACGGCAATTGGTCGGGTTTCTCAAAGAGGTAACCGCGGGGCAGGCCGCCCTGCAAGTGGAGTCGATCTGCCTCAGTGCCCCTCGATCTGTGGCATCTTCCGAGAAGGCGGAGACATGGACGGCCGAAGTGACCTTGACACAACTGGTCTTTTCACCAAAATCGGCGGCTCCTCCATGATCTGATGTGGGACGCATCCACAGCCCAGTGGCACACCCTCACGGTACGCCCGGATCGGCAGGAAGTCGTAGCGTCTCACCTCGGAGACCTCCTCTGCACCGTCGGAAAACGACCATGCCCGCTCGCTGGCCTCGGCTCGTTGCGATCTTGGCGATTCTGCCTTGTGCCGACGGATGCGCCCCGTTCTCTTCGCAGCGGCAGGCCAACTACCAGACGGTCGCCGCCGATCCGAACCGCGACCCGGACAAAGCAGCCCGCCTGAACGAACGGGCCGGCAAACTTCTTCAGAAGAGCAAGTGGAACGAAGCCGAAGAAGCGCTGCAAATGGCACTGATCGCTGACGTGGGCTATGGACCGGCCCACAACAACTTGGGAAAAATTCGCTACGCCCGAGGCGATTACTACCTGGCCGCCTGGGAATTCGAATACGCCGTGAAGCTGATGCCCGATCGGGCCGAACCGATCAGCAACCTGGGGATGGTCTATGAGGCCGTGGACCGCTTTGACCGGGCCATCGAATCCTACACGTTAGCCCTCCAGATGGCCCCGCAGAATCCCGTCTGCATCGGAAACCTGGCACGGGTGCGACTGAAACGGGACGAAAACGATCTGGCCGCCCGCGACCTGCTGCGGGACTTGGTCCTCTACGACACCCGTCCCGAATGGGTCCAATGGGCGCGAGAATGGCTGGCCCTGGCCCGGTCGCCCGAGCCGGCCGTGCCGGTTTCGCCAGAATTCATCCCTCCCGGCCCCGCTATACCACCGACGAACAACCGGCAAGCACCGCCTCCTGGCGAGCCCGGTGCAGCGGGTTACCAACGCGTCATTGACCCGTGAGGTCAGAATGCCGCTACGACGTTTGATCTTTCTGGAAGCCGCGGTCGAAGGACGCTTCTGAAGCGCCGATTGACAATTACCGCCCGACGCTCGACGTCCCCACCACCGTCGCTAATCCCCCGTCGCCAGCGTCCTCGTACCCCGGCGTCTTTCTGAATTCTCACAATGCACCGGAAGAGAACCGATAACGTTCAGAGAAACAGTTCCTTCAGTTTCCCTTTGTCGTCTCGCAGTTCTTCCGGCGTGCCGTCGTAAGCCAGCTTGCCCAGCTTCAACGAATAGACCCGGTTGCAGACTCTGAGGACCTCACGGACCTTCTGTTCCACGATAAGGATGCTCACACCAGTGTCCCGGTTGATCTCGACAATCTTCCCGAAAACGCTGCGCACCAGATTCGGCGAGAGCCCAAGGGAAGGTTCGTCCAGCATGAGCAGCTTGGGGCGTGCGATCAGCGCGCGGGCCAGAGCGAGCATCTGCTGTTCACCCCCGGATAGGTTTCCCGCATCTTGTTTGGCGCGATCCTTCAGGACTGGAAACACGTCGAGAACTTGGGCGATTCGACCTCGCAGTTCTTTACGTGGAACTTGAAAGCCGCCGATCTGCAGGTTCTCCATAACGTTCAGGCCGGCGAATACGCGGTTGCCCTGTGGGGCAAACGTGATACCCCGCGCGACATTCTGGGCCGGCGTGGAACCATTGGTCGTGGTTCCGTCGAAGCACATCCTGCCGTTCCATGCGGGGATCAGGCCGCAGACGGCCTTCAGCACGGTGGACTTGCCGGCCCCGTTAGGCCCGATAATCGCGACGATTTCGCCATTGCGGACCTCCATCGACAGGCCGAAAAGCACCTGCTTCTTGCCGTAACCTGTGTCTAGTTTCCGAATCTCCAGCATCATGAATTCTCAGGCAATGTATGCCTCGATGACTTTCGGATCGTTTCGCACTTCCTCGGGCGTGCCCTCGCTGACCTTCACTCCCGCATCCATGAATACCACCCGGTCGCACACTTGCATCACGGCATCGAGGTCGTGCTCAATCAGCATTACCGATTTGCCTTGGTTCGGCAGATCGCGGATGATTCCCAGCATCTTCTCGATCATCTCAGGGGCGATCCCAGCCACGGGCTCGTCCAGCAGCAAGAGATCGGCCTTTGCGGCAAGGCAGCAGACAAGACTCAGCAGCTTCTGCTGACCGTAGGAAAGATCCTCTGCCGGGTCGTTCGCCTTCTCGGCGAGTCCACACTCCTCCAGAAGCGACGTGGCTTCGTTCCGGTTGGCCGCTTCTTGGTCCTGGCTGCTCTTCCCTCGGAAGAAGACGTTCCCGAGTCTCTCTCCCGGTTGATCTCTGAACGATAGCAGGACGTTGTCCAGCACACTCAGTTGCCGAATGAGGCGAAGATCCTGAAACGTTCGGGCGATGCCGGCAGTTGCTATTCTGTGTGGCGGCTTCCCCGTCAGGTTGACGCCCCGCAATACGACGTTTCCGCTCTCGGGTGCCAGGAACCCGCTGATAACGTTGAAGAGCGTGGTTTTGCCGGCTCCGTTAGGGCCGAGGAGCCCGAGGATTTCTCCTTCCCGAAGCGAACACGAGAACCCGGCCAGCGCCTTGACTCCGTCGAAGCTCTTCGCGAGGCCGTCTATTCTGAGCCAATCGTTGGTCACTGTTGGGCCTCCCCTTTTCGGAAGGCATATTCCCCCAGCAGTCCTTGCGGCCGCCACATCATCATCGCCACCAGTGCCCCGCCGTAAAGGATCTGTCTGACGTTCGCCGCCACGGCACTCGGCAACCCGACAAACCGCAGGACCTCCGGCAGCGCCACCAACACAACCGCCCCCAGGACTGGCCCCCACATGCTTCCCGCCCCGCCGATGATCACAATGGAGATGATGAAGATCGACTCCATCACCGTGAAGCTGGTCGGATCGATGAAGCTGATGTAGTGTGCATACATCACCCCGGCCACCGCGGCCATGGCGGCCCCGATCGCAAACACCAGCACCTTGCAGGCCGCCACGTTCTTGCCCGCCGCCTGGGCAAACACCTCGTCCTCGCGAATCGCCTTGAGCATCCGTCCAAACGGCGACGTGACGATCTTATGACAGATCCACAGCACGGCCGCACAACACCCGCCGGTCAGCACGAGAAACTCCCAGTGCGACGAGACGGTCCACCCGAAGATCACCGGCTGCGGAATCCCCGGCAGGCCCATCGGCCCGCCGGTCAGCGATACCCAGTTATTCAGCACACTGAACGCAATCACCTGAAACGCAAACGTAGCAATCACAAAGTAATCATCCCGAATCCGCAACCCCGGCGCCCCCACCACGCCCCCAAGGATTCCACAGAAAACGACCGCCGCAGCGAGATTGACCAAGAACGGCGTCTCCCAATGCAACCCCATCAAGACGGCCACGTAAGCCCCCACACCAAAGAAAGCCGCATGAGCAATCGAAAGCAGCCCGGCGTAGCCGGCAATCAAGTTCAGCGACGACGCCAGGATGACGTAGATGCCGATCAGGATCAGGATGTGGAGCAGGTATTCCATGAGTGTCGTTACTCACACTGTTGTTTCTCTGACTTTCTTTCCCATGAAACCCTCCGGCCTGAAGATTAGAAAAGCCAACAAAATGGCGAACGCGATCGCATCCTGCCATTGTGTACTTATTATCCAAGTGCTGAGATGTTGCGCCAATGCAAGAAATATCGCCCCGAGGACGACACCGGGCAATCGTCCGATTCCGCCGACAACGGCTGCAACCACGCCTGCCAGTAAAGCGGTCATTCCCATAGTCGGAGTCATGTCCACATCTAACGATTGGAGTATCCCACCCGTGGCGGCAAGCATCGAGGCCACGAAAGAGACCCACAGGATGACACCATCCACATTGATGCCGGAGACACTGGCAAGTTCAGGGTCACTCATGACGGCTCGTGCCATTTTGCCCCAACGTGTTCGTACAAACGCCGTCAGAAGAATGATCAGCAACGCAAGAGCCACCGCTATGCTAATGAGTTGAACGCACGTGATCCTTGCTCCAAGGAAGGGTAGTCCTTCCTGCACTGAGGTGGGACGGATACTCCTAGATGCGTCGCCGAAGGCCAAGGACATCACGTTCTGCAGGACCACGTAGGCACCAATAGAGGCGAGCAAGAGCACCAGTGGGCCAGCAGCCTTTCGCCTGAGGGGGCGGTAGATGAGCAACTCTAAGGCTAACCCAACAGCTCCGCCGAGCGGGGCGGCAATAAGAGCCGAGATGCTCAAGGGCAAGCCAACCCAAACGTGCAGCACAAAGACGCTATAGGCACCACACGCAATGACCGCCGCGTGTGCAAAATGGAAGAAACGGGTGACTGAATAGGCCAAGCTGATACCTGCGGCAACAACCAGGTAAATGCTCGCCGCAATGAGGGCATTGACTAGGAGCTGGCTAAACATGCACATATCCCTTGGCTGTCACGAGTGTCAGACTCGCCGGAAACGCGCGCATTCGCCCAGGGAGTGACGAGGCGATAGAGCGGGTGCAGCAGATGCGGTGCTTCCTGCCATAACGCTTCTTGACAGACATTTTCGAGCTCCGCTACCTCGCTTGAAGAAAGCATACCATCTCCTATTGATTCATAAGGCAGTGCCAACGCCCAATCACGTGCCTCTTCGATACCGGGGCGGACACCCGGCACGTTCGTCCCCCTATCTAGGCGGAACCCCACAAGATCAGCCGTGTCAATCAAATGCTGGTTGTCCAAAAGGAATCTAGTGGTCAATTCAGCATCCTCTCGTGACGTTCCAGGGTATCCCACCATGCAAAATAAATGCGCCGCAATCCTGGTTTGGTGGCATGCACTGAGTATTCGAAGCGGGTTGCCCCCGTCTCGCTTATTCATCAGATCCCGGCTCGCGGAGGGGGCTTGTTCGAGTCCAAAGTAAAGCTTACGGAGTCCGCAGCTGTAAAGTTCTTCGAGGAGTGCGGCATTCTCCCACGCAGGTTCCAGACGCGCGTAGGCCTCCCATTCCAAATGAAGCCTACTTCGGGCGAGCACCTGGCAGGCATCGCGCGCCTTGCTCGGCGACATGCTCTCGTCCACAAACTTAATCCGAGAAACACCGGTCTCCTCGACCATGCGCTGGAGTTGTTCAACCGCAAAGGACATCGGCGCGGAGCCGCCGTACCCGCTCAAAGCCCAGCCTGCTGGGATCCCGCAGAAGTGACAACGGCCCCAGTAGCAGCCTCTCGTTGAGACATACGGCAGCACGGGCAGTCCGCAAATCCGCTCGAAGCGTATTCCGGCAAAGGACGGAGTGGGCCACTGCTCCCAGGGAATCTGTTGGTCTCCCGCAATCTTCGGGAGATCCTGCCTTGCGCGTCCAACACCGACGTCGGTGATCGTTTGCAGAACATGACAGAACCCGACTTCACCTTGGAACAACGCCAGTTGATCCGATAATGACAGCAGCAACTCCAGACAACTGCTATCGCGCAAACGCGTTACGACATTCCCACCAAGCAGTAGAAATGCCTCTGGAATGTGTTGCCGGATAAGCGCCATCAACTCCAAGGAAGGCACGATTTGATGCGATGAGGATATGCTGATCGCGACAACCGTTGGGCGCTCCGCCATCAAGGCGGGGACTACGCTTTCTTCATAATAGCGAGTGAATACCGTTCCGTCAGTTCGGATAGGATGCATTACATCTCGAAGGTGCATAATACGACACAGTTCCGGAAAGGAATAACCCGAAAGAAGGCCACAGAGGATACCGTGCCGGCCTACCGTTGTGGCCGTTCGAAGACTATCCTCCCACGCAAAATAGAGTTTGTCGAGCGATGCACAATCATGATCAACAGACGCACTAAGAATTTCCTTCAAGGTTGGCTGAGTAGAGTTCTGATGATAGAAATCTGCGCTTAGATCCCAGGTTCGCACGTCCCAGTCGAGCATTCCTCGTCCTGCGCCCGCTAGCAGTGGCAACGCCAAGTGCGGGCCGCTCACACAGGCACTCCAGTTTGGTGGGAAAAGAAGGATGCACTTTTTGTTCCGCATTGTGTGCCGAGACCTTTCCTTGTGTCCTAAGATGCACCCACACCGGATTGCCATTCTGACTCGGAATCGTGAAACGCGTTCACAAACGACTCATAGGCAGTTTCAGAATCGCGGTCCGTTTCCGAAGTCCGCAACTGATATTGGGGCAACAGTCTGATACCGTTAATGTCGCGAGTATCATCGTCGACGAACGCCAGTCCAAACCTCTCTTGGTCGGTTAACTTCACGATGAATACATCATTATATACTGCCAATGCAGCGGGGACAGACCCCTTTTCAGGAACATATCCTACGTATACACCACCGTCTTCATCAGAGATAGGCTTATGCCCATCGTGAAAGCTATTCTGGAAATGGAATAACAGTTTATGGTCGTCAGGAAGTGTTGCCTCTCCCGCCGGTTTCCCGATTAAGAACACTGCCAAACCCTCTTTCCCATTCAAGTCTGTCGCTCCAAGCAATTGACTGATGCTGCGGTGCCACTTGACGGTCTCGCCAAGTACTTTGGCCTTTTCGATCGCTGTTCTGATGTCGAGAGGTTCCAAGTCGTACAGGTAATACTCCCCCAACTCGTCTGAGTCGCCCTTGTAATCAAGATTGACGACGATTCTATGTAGTTGTATCTTCGAATCTGGCCCCTTAAGCTCCGCTATGTGGGCCTTATATTCCTCCCACCAATCAAACGTGACTTGCCCCCGCAGCACCTGACCATTGTCGATCCACTCAACAGGGAAGGTGTTATACCAGTTGCACACTGGTCTCTTGAAGATCGTCCAAACCTGTGGACGAGGGGGTTTCATTTTCGCCGCTTCCGTTGCCACGTGGTCCAGTAGTTTCGCAACAGCGTGAGCGTATGATTGGAAGTTGCAGAAAAGCAGAGGGCGGTCGGTTTGGCCAGCCTCGCAATACATATTCATGATTCTGTCATCGGATATTCCCTCAAGGGTGACCGCAACAAGCTCATTCCAACGTCGTCTTCTCGCGACGGGACGCAAGTCGGGTCGGGAAACGGCAATAGTCCTGACAAAGTGACTACGGAACTGCCTAAGCACTCGATTTAGCGAGAGATGCACATCCACGGAAAACGGCGCCGAGGTAAGCAAAGACTTAAATAACCACCACAAGGCCGCACCAATCAGTACCACGATCAACAGAATAATCAGACAACCCAGCGTCGCGTCCCCAGGGCGGCTCAATTGCCGCAGAAACTCCCAAGCTTTGTCAACGTCTTTCTTCAGCGCCCAATAGCCCGCCAAAGGCACGACGACCGGGACGACGGTCTTCACGAGAGGAAGCCAGTGAACTTTGAGAGTCTTGAAGATCTTCATTTGCATTCGCCCTTGACCTGAGAAATTGGGTCCTTAAAGTTCCCGAGCCGCCTCTGGTCTTCGCTTTGTACATCTCTCCTGCGACGCAGGGCACTGTTCCGACGACTGGCCTGCGAAACCAGCCTGCCGAGGAGTACTGTCCGACGTCATCTGATGGTTCCTGTTCCTTGCCGGATGCTCCGCCGTAGCGGCATGCTGCTCGGCAGTACTAACGTCTGCACTCATTTGAACGCTCCTTTGCCTTAATCCAGCCATCTATTGGCGGCCAAGCGGGACAGGAACAAACCGCCCATCCTTGACTCGGTAAACTGAAAATGGTTTATCCACATCCCCATAAGCATCAAACTTAGTGGTGCCCGTTGGTCCGTCATAGACCGTCTTGAGAAGCGCCTTCTGAATGCTGGGCCCCTCCAGTGTGTCGGCGCCAGCGATAGCCTTGGCCAAAACGTGAGTCGCGTCATAGAACAGTCCCGAGTACACACCAGGGTCTTCGCCATATCGCTCGCGATATGCCTTCCTGAACTTAGCCACAGCAGGATTAGTCTTCTCGTTTCCCCAGCCAATAGTAACCCAATATGACCCCTCGGCAGCATCTCCCGCACGTTTCAACAACTCAGGATCATAACCTCCGTCTGTACCAATGACGACTGTAGGAATACCAAGTTCCTTCACTTGTCGGAGAATTGCACTACCTTCGGGGTAGTGCACTGCGGCGAAAACAAAATCCGGGGCAGCAGCCTTGACCTTAGTCAACTGGGCGCGGACGTCAGATGCTTCGGGCGCAACCGCCTCAGCACCCAAGATTGTCCCGCCTAGGGCCTTAAACTCCTTCTCGAACACATCACGGAGGGTCACACCGTAGTCAACGTTGCGGTACAAGATAAAACTCTTCTTCAGCGCGAGGCTCTCAACTGCGAACTGGGCAATTGTCCGCGACTGAGCGTCGTTGGCCGGACATACCCGAAATACGAACTCGCCAGCATCCCTCACGTTGTCGCTTGTCGCAGTCGGCGTCAGCAACACAACCTTCTCCTTTTCCGCGACGGGAGCGCAGGCCAGAACGTTCGAAGAATAGAACGGGCCGAGAACACCGAGAACTCTGTCTACAGTTGCAAGCTTCTGAAATGCAGAAACGGCGTCTCTCGGGGTTCCCCTGTCGTCCTCATAGATCACGACCAACTTCTTCCCGCCAACGCCTCCCCGCGAGTTGATCTCATCAACAGCCAAGTCCGTCGCAGTTCTCGCAGCGTTACCATAGTTGGCCCCTTCCCCGCTGAACGGGGACACCAATCCGATTCGCACTACGTCGCTCTTGTCCCGCGATACTACCCAGAACGCAGCTACGATCACTAGAACGATCACGACCGAAATGAGTCCAATCCATGCCTTCCTATTCATGACATCATCTCTCCTTTCAGCCGAGCAGCGCTACTCTTTCTCGTCAAGCTGCTCGCACAGCCCCTCGATCTGTCGCCCCGCGAGCGGCGAGGGTCTGCCGCGCCCGTTCTCCCAACGGTTCATTGTGGAGAACGTCACGCCGACCTTAGCCGTGAACTACTCTTATCACTCGATCAATGACACCAAGACGACAAACCTCGTCCACACGTCCCTGCGCATGCTATTTCTCCCATAGCCAATGGTGCCCGGCCATTCTCTGCCAAAACCACCCTACCCCCTCGTCCAGCGATTTTGTTGACGGTGATGGTCACTTGCCTTCGCCCAAACAGGAGCGCCGACAACCTTAGCTAGTGTCTGTCAGGAAAGTTTTTGATCTCGAAAAAAGTCGGGAAATTCGCTCGCGGGTGGGGTTGAAGATTTGAAGGCTTTGCGCGAAAACACGGTGAATGCTACAACATTCGGTTTCCGCCGATCAAATCTTCGCC
>JABMRB010000889.1 GCA_013202865.1 Candidatus Nealsoniibacteriota bacterium
CTCATGGTCTTCGGACGAACCGAAAACGTCAATCTCGGCCGGTTGACTGCGTCTGATTTCTCCCCGATGCCGAGCATCGGAAACGTCCGATTGTCGGTCCCGTGTCTGGCCTGTCCCGGGTAACGACCGATAAAGAAACGACCCTGCCCCCCATCAGCGGACTGATTAAAACGCGAGTTGGTCGCATCACATTCGTCCATGTTGCATCAACCCTACGGAATGGACACCAAAAACGACCTCGGCTGGTACTTGCCGAGTTGACAGGTGAACTTGCCGTCGGTCACGACGATCGGCTCGCCGACCGGCCGGCCGCGCAAATCAATCGGCTGAACACGCTCGACACCGCAACCCGCGGGCAGCGCAACGGTCAACTCGCCCGACTGCCCGGCGTCTTCCCACACGCGCAGCAGCGTGCCGTCGCCGTCGGGGTTGGGGCCGAACGCGGTGAGCAACACGCCGGAGCGCGACAGGCTCACGCCGCGGGCGCTGGTGGGCAACTCGCCCGCCGTGTAGTTCGACAGGCCGGTCAGCAGCGGCGAGAGCGTGTGGGCTACCGGCGTGGTCAGATGCCGCTGGTTGTCGTATTGATCGATCGCCCACAGTCGCACGCGGGCAGTCAGGTCGCCGCTCCAGAACGAGCGAAAGTTCGTGTTCCACTTGTTATTGAACAAGTTGACGTAGACGTGGGCCTGCGGCGCGTCCCACTTACCCGCAAAGCGATAGATGCCGGGCCGGCCCAGGCTGACGGCCGGACAATCGGGCAGCCCAATCCCCACGCCGCCGGCCTGCTGGTCCAGCACGGCCAGGCCGCCTTGCGTCCAGTAGTAGGCGAAGTTGCTGCCCTCGATCACCTCGCTGGCCGGATTGAAGATCGACCCCGGTCCCTTGATCCGGAATCCCGGCTGCTCGATGTTCAGCGGCAGACACAGCCAGCCCGCTTCGGGGTTCTCGGTGGCCGGATGATTGACGACGTTCAACTGCACGTCGAGATACGGCAGATCGTTAAAGAGCGTCACCGTCAAGGCGGCCGTGTGCGCCGCGCCACCCGCCGACGGCGGCGGAATCAACCGCGCGACGACGCCGTAGCCCGTCGGTTCGACCCGCAGATTCATCGCCCCCGGCGAGAAGTCGACGTGCTTGGCCGACTCCGGCACGAAGTCGCACTTGCCGGTGATCTGTCGATGACTGCCGTGATACCGCGAGAGCACGTAAGTGTTTGTGTAGTCGAAACACTCCTTTCGACTGAACTGTTGATAGAGGTATTGGCCGAATCCGTGCGGCGCGGCGGCGTCGACCAACTCGGCGCCCGTCACCTTGTTGATGATGCTTTTGATGCAACCGCGGCTCGGATCGAAGACGATCTTGAAGAACCGATTCTCCACGCGATGCTCCGCCACGTCGCCGACGGCCGTCGGCGACGGCAACTTGGCACCCGCGACGAACACGAATGTCTTGTAGCCCATCGGCGGAATCTCGCCCACGACGAACCGGCCGTTGCGATGCGACGCCTGCCCCCACGTCTTCAGTGGAAACACCGCGCCCGTCTGCACGTCCTGCACGGCGTTGTGCCCCTTGATGCTGCCCATGAACGGAAACACGAAGTCGACCACGCCGCCCCGCGGCCGGGGCGCGGGGTTGAACACCACCACGCGCGTGCCCGGATGCGCCACGTTCTCGGCCAGCGTGTGCAGATCGTCCTCCAGCGCCGGAATCACGTTGTCCTTGATCCGCAGCGAAAACTGGTCGTGCTCGCGCCACGACTGCTCCATCACCGCATAGTTGGGCGTCAGCCCAGTAACATGATTGTCGTGAAACGCTTCGCCGTGCAGGCCCGGGGCATAGTGCTGATTGGCCAGCCCCCACGTATGCTCCGACCAGCGGAGCGAATTGTCGTACGCCTTGGCGATCACACCGGGCAGGTGCTTGAACTTCACGCCCCAGATCATGTTGTGCGTGCGCAGCGCCTCCATGGCCCGCACCCGCGGCCGGATGTTCATCAACTCGCCGGCGGCCCGGGGCGACGACATCGGCCCGTGAATCCAACTGTCGGAGATGTTGCCGCGCACGACCGGCAAGTGCGGGTTCTCCGCGAGAAACGCCTCCGCGAAATCGTCCATACTCCCCACCGTAATTTTGGCACCCGGAAACTTGCTGCGGATCGTACCGATCCACCCCCGCACCTGCTGGGCGTTGTGCGGCCCCTGGTTGTCGCCCGACATGACCATCGCCAGCCACGTCTTGTGCGGCCAGTCGGGCGGCGGCAACAGGCCGGTCGCGTAGCCGCTGGAGTACATCGTCAACACGCGCGACCCGTCGGGGCCTTCCCACCAGAAGGCGATCGGCAGCTTCACCTGCACGTTGGTCGGATTCGACCCGAAGTGAAACATCTTCACGCCGGCATGACGTAACAGCGTCGGCACGATCCAGTCGTGGCCCGGCACGTCGGTCATCTTCGCCGACACCGGGAAGTCCAAACCGTACTGCCGCGCCACGCTCGATGCATAGCCGAATCCCCGGGCGAGCGTCTCCACGTCGGCCGTCGCGGTGTGCAACGTGAACGGCAGCGCGTGCATCGCCAGGCTGCCCTGCGTCAGCGCCGCCTCCACGCGCCGTCGGCGGTGCGGGTGCTGCCCGTCCCACAGGATCGTCCGCATCGGCCAGCCGGGAATCGTCCACACGTATCCTTCGTCGGGCGCGGCGACCTTCGCGTTCTGTTCGATCGTCGTCAGCGCGCGGTCGATCATCGTCGTGCGGTACTCGTGAATCACGTCGCGGGCGAGCGCCGAATAGCCGATGTCGAAATGCGTCTTCGACACGATCACGAAATGCATCGGCTCGGTCGAACCGTCTTGCTGCGGTTGTTGATCCTCGCCGTAGTCGTCCGCCTGTCCCAGCGCGACCGCCGACGACGCGAGCAAAACAATCGTCGCGCGGACGCATGGCGACCAAAGAAGCGAATCGCGTGTTGAGCTATTGTTCATAGCATTTCCTTTCGCTGATATTTCCCATTTACGGTGAACTTGAAGACGATCCAGGTTCGTCACAATGAGCATCGTAACACGAAGCCCCCTTCGCATCGAGTGCCGTGTTACCTTGGCCCTAATCTCGACAAGCTTCTCCCGAAGCGTTGTCAGCGGCCAGTGCTTCACATCACGGGGTAGGACAAGCCGACGCAGGAAAGTGGACAGGTTGTAAGCCAAGGCGAGCAACTGCAACCGTGTTTGGCTAGCCGGCATTCTGTCTCAACAATCGACCCTTTGATGACGCAAAGGCAGGGACGCCCACGCTGCCCCTGTCGGGGGGCGTGGTCGCCGGATTCAGGATCAAGCCGGCCGGGCACAATATCGGCGGGTTCTGCGCCCCGCGAAAGGAACGTTTCTCGGCACAGCCTCACTTCAATCAGGGAGCGCCATCGTGCCGTGAATTTCAGCCGAACCTGTATCAGATCGCCAAGTCCTTGTTTCCAAAAGGCTTACCGCCTATATTTGGACACCACCTGAAGGGAATCTGCGACGAATCGCAGGGCAAATCAGGCTGCGTATAACCAAGGGCTGCTTGGGGCCGATCTACCGCCGGCCCCGGAGCCCGGCGTTTGTGGAGGGATGTGCATGTCCACCATTAAGTCTCTCATGATCTTGGGGCTGGCCTTACTGGCCAACGCAACGCTCCTATTGTTCGCCCGGGGTGAAGCCGATGACAACGCCATGCGTAAGTCGGCCATGGCGGCCGTAAGGGCTGCCATCCCCAAGGCAGAGAGCGATCCGACCCGTCCCGTCTACCATTTCCGCCCGCCGGCACAGTGGATGAACGACATCTGTGGTGCCATCTATTACAAGGGCTACTATCACATATTCTATCAGTACAATCCCTTCAGCGGTGATAGCTGGGGAGCCAGATACTCGCTCTGGGGACATGCGCGAAGCAAGGATCTTGTCCATTGGGAGAATCTGCCCTGGGCCTTGCTGCCACTGACGGATCGAGGTGAACGCCGCTGCAACTCGGGTTGTGTCACGCTGGACGGCAACGGCAAACCAATGATCTTCTATACCTTTGTCCCCGCCACGAAGGACGCAACGCGACTCGGAAAGCGGGAACACTGGGCGGCCCGCCCCCTTGATCACGAGCTGCTCGAGTGGCGACGAGTCAAGAATGAACCGCTGATGGCGGCCGGCATGAACGGGGTTCCCGAGGATGTCAACGCGGGTTGGAGTGATCCCTTTGTGTTCAAGTCTGCCGGACGCACCTTTGTTACGTTCAAATCATGCGACGGGCTGGTTTGCGAGGCGAGAGATAAAGAGCTTGCTCAATGGGAGTATGCAGGAAAGATGGCAAGCGTCTCCGGCGAGTGCCCGAACTTTTTCCCGCTTCAGGGCAGGTGGGTGCTCATTCGCTCAACCGAACCCATTTCCTATGTGTTGGGCGAATTTGATGCCAAAAACATCGCATTTGCAGCAAGCGGCTCTGGGCGCGTGCTGGATTATGGCTTCGGCAAGAATCCCCCCACGGATCGATCCTGGACGCGCGGACTCTATGCCACCAATGCTTTTACCGACAAGGATGGGCGTCGCATTTTGCTCGGCTGGATTTGCGGCTTCCAACCCAAGCGAGGTTGGAACGGGTGCATGTCCCTGCCTCGCATCCTGACCTTGGACAAAGATCAACGGCTCATCCAGACGCCGGCGCCTGAGCTAGAGAAACTGCGGGGGGAGCACGTTGAGATCAAGGATGTGTTGGTAAGTAGCGAGGACAAAAGGCTCGATATGGTCAGTGGCGATACCATGGAAATCGTGGCCGAGTTCGCTGTCGCGGATGCCGAAGCCTTCGGCTTGAAAGTCCGCCAAAGCGAAGATGGCAAGAACGCGATCATTATACGATATGCAGAGGGAGCACTGAATGTGGCTGGAACCAAGGTTCCACTGACATTGGCCCCGCTATCCAGGACGCTCACACTGCATGTGTTTATCGACAAGTCAGTTCTTGAAGTCTTCATCAATGACGGGGAGACCAGCGTTACGCGTGTCGAATATCCTGGGGAAAAGGACTTGGGTGTTTCGGTATTTGCAGAAAATGGCAGTGCTACATTGAAATCACTCGACGCATGGGCGATGAAACCCATTTGGTGACGAGAGTACAATTCCCCACTAACAACGAGCTGAAGGCGACGGCCTCAAGCCCGCGCCCCAGTCAGCGAACTGCTTGGAACGCGAGGTGGTAGTCGTCGGCTCGACATCTCGGCCAGTCAGTGGAACACGAGCCCCATCTATGGTAAACTCGGGAACGCCGTAGGATTGAAATCGCGATCATTTCGACAGGAGTATCAAGATGTGGCATGGATACCGAGCGACTGCACGCAACCGTGTCGTGAGCGTTTTCGTGTTGATCATGTTCTTGGACGCTGTCCCCGAACAAGTGCAGGCTAACCGGCCCCCACGCGGGTACAAGGGGGAGTTGTATGACGACGACATCGGAGAAGCCGACAAGCTAGTTGGGCGCATGTCTGACAAAGCGGCTGAAGTGAAGGCGCAGTCGGATGCGATGCCGAAAGAACACGGCGCAAGAACCGCCGCTTCCAATCCCACCAATGCCAATCCTCTGTCATCCACAGCCGGTGAAACATCGCGCCTGGCGGAGCTGGATGCCTACTGGGCGAAAGTCTCCCGTGCCGTAAAGGAGGGGAACTTCGACCTTTACGCTTCGACCTGCCACAAGGACGGCGTGCTGGTCACCGGCGTCAAACAGCAATGCTACCCGCTGTCGAAGGCCCTGGCTCGCTGGAAACAGGATTTTGTGGATACCAAGGCCGGAAAAACAAAAGCCAGCGTGGTGTTTCGCTTCCGCCAGCGCCTGGGCGATGAAACCACCGCTCACGAATCGGGCATCTTCCTCTACACCGCGACGGATGCCGACGGGAAAGACATCCGCAAGGACTACATCCATTTCGAGGCCCTACTGCTCAAGCGGGACGGCTGGAAGATCATGATGGAATACCAGAAATCCAAGGCCACGGTTGAGGAGTGGAACACCCTACACTAAGCGCGTGCATTCAATGGCACGGATACACGCACTCGGTCAAGCGGGGCATACTCATCGTGAGATTGCTCACCAATTCGGAGTAACAAAAGAAACAGTATCCAACATTTGCCGGGCCAAGACGTGGCGTCATCTTGGCTTGCCACCAATTTCCAAACGACGCGGCAAGTGAAGGCCCCAGTCGTCATCGCCGGGCAGTTTTCACAGGGCCCACATCCCCTCCTTCGTGAAAAAGAGTCAACCCCGGCTAGGTTGACTTGAACAACTGGGTGCAGGTAGACACACCGCCCCCTTCCTCAATTGTGATTGGCGGTCGAAAGCGGGCGTGGGTTCTGTGCATCGCCCTGACAGTTCTCGGCACCCGGAAGCTGGAACATGCCGCGAAGCCGCTTCTGGTAGGGGGAAGAGTAGAAGGCGAGGATCATGAACGGGACGTTAAACGCGTACAGGGCGCCCGCCAGAAACGGGGATACGAAAAACCCCATAATCAGCCCCATGAAGATCCCCAGAACGGCCTGCGGCGTGCTCGGGGCGGACAGCCCTACACTGAGAGCCATCGCGACCGCTGCACACCCGGCCGACGCGACAACGATCCAGAGCATGAGCCAGAGCATAAAGCGTCCGGGTTGGTACTGCGTGCGACACGAATAGCCGCTGATCATCATGGCAACCATCAGAGCGAGCGGCCCCATGACTGCCAGGACGCATGTGGCGGCCGCCGTTGGGAGGCTGGTCAGTCCGTGGTAGCCGAGTCCGGCCAGGGCGCCCATCGCCAGAATCAGCCCGGCGGCCCGGCCGAGGGTGGCCGCTCGTGTGCCACCGACGAGCCAAGGTCCGGCCAGCCAGACGGCGGCCCAGATCGCCGCCAGCGACGTCAGGTGGAAGCCGAACGCATCGAACCCCGTCGCTGACGGGGACATCCCGATAGCCATATCGACGGCAAGCGCCCCGAGCGGCAAGACCAGGATCGGCCACGCCCGGGGCGTCCAGTTGGCCTTGACGACCAGCACAAGCAGGCCCACTGCCAGCAGAAGCGGCAGACCGGGCAGATGGTAGTGCCGGTACCAGTGGACCACCACCGGTTCGCTCTGAACCGTCTCTGCTTGGGCCAGATCTTGCGAAGCGACCACTTCGAGCTTGCCGGAGCCAACGCTGTACGGAACTCGCCACGAGCTCGCGCAGGTGCCGCCTCATCCGTACTGGAACGAGCCGGAGTCGATTTCCTGACCGTCCTTGGTGACAACAAACCGGGGAGGGCAGCTTCGGTCGGTCTGGGGCCGGCTTTGTCCGGCGTCGTCAAGCAGGTCGTAGTCGAGCGTCAGGACCCGGCCGTTGCGGGTGACTTTCACCGTCGGCTTCGGCTGTCCGGCGACCGCGGCGGAAGACAGCGCCAAACCGATTGCCACACAGCAGCAGATCGGTCCCACTAGAGTGCTAATGCGTTTCATGGTCAGGTCTCCGGTCGAGCGTGGGAGAAATCGGGGGAGGGCCGCTCGGTAGTCTACCTGCTGTTGTAGCCGGTGGCAACTACTCGGGGCATGCAGTGCAGCCAGCAAACGACGTGGGAAGAACCTTTGGAACGATGCCCCGATGCCCTGACACATCGTGCGGGGACAGGCTGTCACTTTCTGCGGCCGCTGGGGCGACTTTTCCTGCGGACTTCATCACGAATGCCGGCGACGCCGCCACCAGACCAAACCCGCCAGGGCACCGCATGCCAGCAAAGTCCTCCGGAAGAGAATGAACGCGACGAGGATAACAGCCCATGACACGGCACGCTCCCGATGGTGGCGAAAAAGACTCTCCCGCGGGTGACCCCTCCCTGCCGCTGGCGGCCAAGGAGCGGATCGACAAGATCTGTGTGGCCTTCGAGCAGGTGTGGCAGGCCGACGAGCACCAGCGAAGCTTGCGAGATCGCCCTACGGTCCCGGCAGCCACCGGGACGCCTCGTTGACGATCGGCCAGATTGCCCAGAAGACGGCGACCCAGGCTAGCGCGGTCATGCCGGCCATGAGTATGAACACGGAAACGTTGCCGAGAACTCGCATGGCTGTTGCTCCTGTCGGGTGAGCCCCACCGACTACTAAGGCGCGGTTGCGATAGGAATATCACGCGTAATTCTGTTGGCGTGCGTGAAACGCACCAGAACACCCGGTAAAGGTGCGTTGCACGCACCCTACGAGCCCCTCATACAGCAACTCTTGAACTTCTTGCCTGAGCCGCATGGACATGGAGCGTTGCGGCGGATTGGACCGGTGGCGACGGCCTCTTCCCGGGCTTGCTGGCGGCCGGCGCGGAGACGATGCATGACGCCGGCTGCGGGTCGGCCCGCCTGTACCTCTGCCGCCATCGCCTTCATTGTTGGGTCGATGTGCTTGAAGAATGCCTTGTAGCCCGGGCAAAGATAGTTCAGCCCCGGTTGGCCGTCGGCAGCGACGAATCGATCTTTAGGACAGGCCCCGTTGCAGATGAACAACCAGGGGCAGCGGCGGCACACGTTTGGCAGCTTCTGATGCTTGTCGCGGCCGAACTGCTCTTGCTCGGGTGAATTGGCCAGTTCGCGGATCGGTGTGTCGTGGATGTTACCCAGCTTGTGCGGCAGATCGACGAAATGATCGCAACTGTATAGATCCCCGTTATGCTCGATAGCGACGGCCCGGCCGCAGTGTTGTGCGTAGACACACAGGTCGGCCCCGGCGGCACTGACCCAGGCAGAGAGCGCCTGGTCACAATCGCGGACGAACACCTGCCCCACGTCGCGGCCGACCCACTCGTCGAACACCTCGATCAGGAAACGCCCGAACTGTTCCGGCCGCACGCTGCGATCGCTGACCGCTTGCGGCTCCGCATTTTCGAGTCGCTCGACGATCGGAATGAACTGCATGAACTGCACGCCCGCGTCTCGTAGGAACCGGTAGACGCGACGGCCGTGGTCGCCGTTGTGCCGGTTGACGCACGTCAGGGCGTTGAACTCGACGCCATGGCGAGACAACCGCTGCATCGTTGCGGCGACCCGCTCGAACGTCCCCCGCCCCTGCTTGTCGCGGCGATACTTGTCGTGCAGATCGATCGGCCCGTCGATCGACAGCCCGACGAGGAAGTTGTTCGCCCGCAGAAATTCGCACCACCGGTCGTCGAGCAACAGGCCGTTGGTTTGCAGCGCGTTCTGGATCTGCTTATCCGGCGGTCGATGTTCCTTTTGCAATTCGATCACGCGGCGGAAGAAGTCGATTCCCAGCAACGTCGGCTCGCCGCCCTGGAAGGCGAAGTCGATCACGTCGACGGCCTCCGGCTGGGCCTCAATGTACTGGCGAACGAAGGCGTCGAGCGTGCGGTCCGACATCCGCCAGTCTTCGCCCTGCCCGTAGAGCGACTCCTTATCGAGGTAGAAGCAATACGCACACCGCAGATTGCAGACCGGCCCGATCGGCTTGGCAATCACGTGCAATCCGAGTTGTGGCCAGGGAGGTGGGGGCATGGCAATTGGCAAGCTGTGCAACGGGTTTGGTAGCCTTCTATTATCGCACACTTCGAGGTTCGTTCAAGCATCCGAAGCAAGCCAACTTCCGCATGTGTCACTCTTACTGCCGAAACACCAACACGCCCACCCGTGCAAAGTCTCTCGATGTCTGCTAGAATGCTCACTTCGACTGTTTGGGTCCCGTTCGTAGTACCGCCTTCAGGCGGCAAATGCCTTGCCGCGGCTCGCCGAGATGCCTCATATTCCGGCTGATGCCGGTACTACGAACGGAACTCAAACAGTCGGGCTACTAGCGAGGCTCATTCTACATTCATC
>JABMRB010000890.1 GCA_013202865.1 Candidatus Nealsoniibacteriota bacterium
ATGCCCCCGCCGTGTATTCACGGCGGGCTAAATAGTTTGAATCCCCGCCGAGTATTTAGCCCCGGGTGAATACACCCGGGGAATGCCCCCGCCGTGTATTCACGGCGGGCTAAATAGGTTGTGAGGAACCTTGAAATATGGAAGTTGCCCGGATCTCTGCCGGATATCCCGGTACGACAACCAGCGATCGACAGGCGGAAAGACCCACGGCCCGTATTGAGGCGGCGGGGCAGAACGGTCCGGCGCAGGGCTCGGTCTCTACCGGCACAACGGCTGCGCTCGGGGAGATCCTCTCGCGGTACGACGTTACCGATATCACGCCGACCGAATTCTCCGAGATGGTCCAGGAGCTGTTCGAGGCGGGTGCGATCACGGACAAGGAACTGCAACAGTTGGCGGCCGTTCGTCACGATCTGGAAGTGGACGACATGGACCCGGACGATTCGCTCGATCTGATGGAGTACTACGCGCGGAAGATCAAAAAAGTGCAAAGTCGTCGAGAAGACACCGACGGCCCGGACGAGCAACTCGGGCCCTTGCTGGGGTGTCTGGACTGGATCGAGAAATTCGCCCTGGTGCAGTCTTCTCCCGACACGTTCGGGCTGGATGCGATGGTGTAGGTAGTGTCCGACGGGGGGGTAGCGGGGTAGATTTCTTCTTAGTGGGGCTGGCTAAGCCGCTTGCCGGCGATTGACGACCGCTTGCACGGTTTGCCGATGGCGGTAAAATGAGGGTAAGTAGCAGGGGTGATCTCCGCTTGTGGAAACACCCCCGATCCGCTTCCCTATTTACCGGGCCGTTCGAAGCCGAAAAGCCAGCATGGAATTCTCCATCCGATGCGCATGCGGTCGAGAGATCGAGGTAGCCTCCGTCGAGGCGGGCACCGATCTGGTGTGCGCGTGCGGGATCGTCGTCGAAGTGCCCTCGCGGGAAGAACTCCGTCGGGAGGCCGAATCGCCGGAGCCCGAGTCGCCGGAGCCGGAACCATCGCCGCCGGACGCCGCGGACGATCAGCCGCCGCGGGAGTTCATGATGCCGCTGCACACGGAGCCCCAGCTTCGGCAGCGGATCCATCCGGAGGCCTTCTTCCATTTCGCCTTGGCCGCGACCAGAGCCACACACGATTACTTCGAGCAGGTGCCACTTGACCGGGGCATCGACTTGCAGGTGGCTTGTGCGCTGTTGCCCGACGGCAATCGAATCGTGAGCATTCGTTCGTGTCCGGACGGCGCCGCGGCGGAATCGCTTTGCAAGCTGGCCCAGCGGCTTGAGGAGTTGGCGACCCCACCGGTTCGTGACGGGCCGGTTGCGTTCGTTGCCCGATCGATGGTTGGCGGCGGGTGCGACCGGCTGCCGGTGACGTTCGACTTCCCGTTTGCCGAGTGCGGTGCGGGGCCGGAGTCGTTGGACACGGTGCTGATGCGGGCCGGCGGGCTGCAAGCCGATCTGCCGGCCGTGGTGCAACCGGCCGCGCGGTCGGCAGGCGCGGTCCGCAGGCCTGGTGCCGGCGGCTTGTGGCAGCGAATCACACGTTGGGTGTCCGGGCTGTTCGCCGGGACGAGGGCGCGGAACATGCATCGGCGTCAAATCCCGCCCTTGCTGGCCGGTCTGTTGTCCAATGCCGCCGAGGCCCGCTCGCAGCATGACAGTAACGATCGCGAAAGTGACTCGCGTGTTCGGGACCGCATCCGCCGTGCCAACCGTCATAAGGAGCAGGGCGAATTCAAGCAGGCCGTCGCCGAGTACGACAACCTGATCGCGTTGGAACCGGGCAACGTCGAGGTGTTGGTCGCCCGGGCCGAGGCCTACTATCTCGACGACCAATCGGATCGGGCGTTGGCCGGTTACGATGAGGCGTTGCGGCTGGATCCGGGGCACGCGGCCGCGCTGAACAACCGCGGCATGATCCAAATGGAACGCGAGGCCTGGGAGCGGGCGATTGCCGATCTGGACGCCGCGTTGCAGATCGATCCGCTCAGTCCGTCGCTGCACGTGAATCGGGCGAGAATCCACCTGGCCCGGGAAAGCTTCCCGCAGGCCCTGGACGATCTCAACGAGGCATTGCGGCTCGACCCGTACCACGACGACGCCTACGCGCTGCGAGGGCTGACGCATCGGCAACTGGCTCCGCAGGAAGATTCGCCGCGGAAAGAGCCGCCGGCGGAAGACCCGGCCGTTGCCGACTTTACCGCCGCGATTGAGATCAACCCCGAGTCGGCGTGGCTCTACGCACGCCGAGCCGAAGCCCGCATGGCACGCGGCGAGACCGAACTCGTGCTGGCCGATTGCGACCAAGCCATCGAACTCGACCCGGAGTGCTCGCTGGCCTTTGGGCTGCGGGGCGTCGTGCATCAGCAGGAGGACAAATCGGACGAGGCCGTCGAAGATTGTTCCGAGGCAATCCGGCTGGGGCTGGAAGTGGCCGACGTCTACTTCAGCCGGTCGGTCGTCTACTTCGACCGCGACGACCTGAACCGGGCACTGGCCGATTGCACGCGGGCACTGGAGTTGGACCCGGAACACGTCGGGGGGCACAACGGCCGCGGGCTGATCCGGGCTCAGATGGGGCTCGCCCGGGAGGCGATCGAGGACTACGCCGCCGCGATCCGGCTGGCTCCGCGGTGGCCCATTCCGTATCTCAACCGCGGCAACCTGTACGGCATGCAGGGCGATCACGACTCGGCGTTGGAGGACTTCGACGAGGCGATCCGGCTGGACCCCGAGTTTGCCCCGTCCTACTATTCGCGGGCGAACGCCTGGGGCGGCAAGGGAGAGTTTGCCCGGGCGATTGAGGATTGCGACGAGGCGATCCGGCTCGATCCGGATTTCGCCCCGGCGTTCTATTGTCGCGGCATGGCCTGGGACCGGCTCGGTGTACACGGCGAAGCGATCTTCAACTTCGACGATGCGATTCGGCTCTATCCCTCGTTCGGACCCGCCTTCGCCGGCCGCGGAAACGTCCGGATCAAACAGGGCGACTACGACAAGGCCATCGAGGACTACCGCGAGGCGATCAACCGTCACCCGGGCGCGGCGGGCCAGTTGGAAGAGATCGACGAAGACTACGCCGCCAGGGCCGTTGCCGCCGGGCTGGCCGAATCGGAACCGGGGATCGGCAACCTGACGCTGGCGGTCTACCTGGCGCAGCACGAATCGATCGAGTCGGCCATGGAGCAATGCGAAGCGGCGCTGCGCGAATTGCCGGTCGACGCCGTCTTGTCCACCGCCGTTGCCGTCTTGCGGCACTGTCACGAGCAGATCACCGACGGCCATATCGAGCAGGTCGCCTCCTGGTTCGATCGCGCGATCAAGGTCGATGCGGATTGCAAGGCCGTCCAACTTCAGCTTGCCATGTTCCGCGATCTTCAGCAGCGGTACGACGAACTGTGCGGGATCTATCGCCGGTTGCTCGATCGCGACGATCTGAGCGAACAGGAACGGGCCCTGACTCGCAACAATCTGGCGTACTTCCTCGCCGTCGCCCAGCGTGACGACGAGCAGGCCGGCAAGGAAGCCCTGGAGATGATCGAGCAGGCGATTGAGGTGATCGGACCGGTGCCCGAGTTGCTCGACACCCGCGCGATGGCCCAATTGGTCTGCGGCGACGCCGACGCGGCGGTTGCCGATTTGCGACGGGTGGTGACCAACGGGCCGTCCGGTATCCGATACTACCACTTGGCCGCGGCCCACCTGGCCGCAGGCGACCGGCAGGCGGCGCGGGACGCCCTGGACACGGCCCGCGAAGAGCATCAACTTGCGTCGGAGCACATCCCCGGTTACGAGCAAAAGATGTACGACGAATTCGTGGAGGCCCTGGGGGCGTTCTAGTAGCTGGATTCGCAAGAGTTCATCCGAATCCGGCGACTGAACTCTCGCGAACCCAGCACACCGATACCCGAGGATCCCGACATGTCCCACTCGCCTTCCCGTCGCGATTTTCTCGCGACCTCTGCCGCGGCGTTGACCGCGGGTGTTGCCATACACACGGCGTCTCGTGCGATCGGTGGCCCGGTTGCCGGCAGCGACCTGTTGCGGGTCGGGTTGATCGGCTGTGGCGGGCGCGGCACGGGCGCCGCTTCGCAGGCATTGGCCGCCGACGAGAACGTCAAACTGGTCGCCATGGCCGACATGTTCGATGACCGTCTGCAAACGAGCCTCAAAGGGCTCCGCAAGCGCGAGGAGATCGCCGCCAAGATCGACGTGCCCGAGGATCGGCAGTTCACCGGGTTCGACGGTTACCAGCGCCTGATCGAAAGCGGCGTCGACGTGGTGTTGTTGGCCACGCCGCCGCAGTTTCGGCCGCTGCACCTCAAAGCGGCCGTCGACGCGGGCCTGCACGTCTTCGCCGAGAAGCCGGTGGCGGTCGATGCCCCCGGCGTCCGTAGCGTGCTGGCTACTTGCAAGGAAGCCAAGGCGAAGGGTGTGTCGATCGTTTCCGGGCTTTGCCTGCGATACGGCTATGGATTCCAGGCGCTCATCAAGCGAATCCACGACGGCGAGATCGGCCGGGTACATACGTTGCTGGCGAACGACTACCGCGGCACGATCTGGCTCCGCGAGCGCCAGCCCGACTGGACCGACATGCACTGGCAGATGCGCAACTGGTACTATTTCACCTGGCTCTCGGGCGATTTCAACGTCGAGCAGCACGTCCACTTCCTCGACGTCTGTGCCTGGGCCATGAACAACCGCTACCCGGTGCGGGCCGTGGGGATGGGCGGGCGGCAGCAACGCACGGGCGCGGAGTACGGCAATATCTTCGACCATCACTCGGTCGTCTACGAGTACGAAGACGGTGCGAAGCTGTTCAGCAACACGCGACAGATGCGCGGGTGCAAGAACGACATGAGCGCCCACGTGGTCGGTAGCAAGGGCCGGGCATCGTTTCGCGAGCGACGCGGCGGGATGACGACTACCGGCGAGGGCGGCGACTGGGTCTATCGGGGCGAGGAGAACAACATCTACCAGACCGAGCACGACGAGATGTTCGCAGCGATCCGCGCCGGCAAGCCGATCAACAACGGCCGCTACATGGCCCACAGCACGCTGCTGGCGATCATGGGCCGGATGGCGACGTACACAGGCCGCGAGATCACCTGGGAGCAGGCGCTGAATTCCAAAGAAGACCTCACGCCGCCGGAGTACGCCTGGGGCCCATTGCCGGTGCGTCCGATCTCGGTGCCGGGGGTGACGGAGTTTAAGTGACCGGAACGACTGTGGCGTCCGTCAAGACGGGAGGCAGGACTGTTTTGCCGCCCCGGTTCGGCGGTGCTAACTAGTTCTGACCCCTTTTCCCGGAGTTGCCGACCACATCAAAATCGCATTTTGCACATCCACAAGAGGGCTAACGGCGTTGAGGGGCACCCGGGGATTCGCCCAATTTCCTGAAGGGTGACTGTCCCTTCGTTCGGTTCGCTGTTTCCCGGTTGACCCGGAGAATCTCCTGCACTACGCGTTTGGGCATGACGATCGGACTTCGGACTTCGGGACAACAATGGGACAGACGACACTTCCAACGGCCGGCTTGCTGGATTTCCTCGAATTCTGCGAACGGCAAGAAGACCCGTCCGATCAGAGCTATCTCAATGCCGAGCCCCGAGGAGAACACGTACCACGTAACCATGGGCATCGTGGCGCTGAGCCAGGGAGGGATCGTGATCCAAGAGATTGGGAAAGTGGACAAGACGGCCTCTCTGGGAAAGGGAGTCCGTTTGTACTTACCCATGCCACTGTATGCCAAAGGGAATGCCCCCCAATTGAAACAAATGCCTCTTCAGCAGAATTCGTGGGTGAATTCTGGCTCAGGGAGGTCTCCAAGGTTGTGGTATAGGGCCGTTTCGTAGGCTTCTTGCGTCCGGAAACCGTATGA
>JABMRB010000891.1 GCA_013202865.1 Candidatus Nealsoniibacteriota bacterium
CCTTGGCCGCCCGCGTCCTGGATCATATGCGAAAACGTCTTGCCGAGTTCCAGGAATCGACTGGTCACGTCTACAACCTCGAAGCAACACCCGCCGAGGGGACCAGTTACCGACTGGCCCGCATGGACCGAGAGAGGTTCCCGCAAATTACCACAGCGGCCGATAACGACGCGGAACCATTCTACACGAACTCGACGCAGTTACCGGTCGGATACACGATCGACATCTTCCATGCATTGGACTTACAGGACGATCTGCAAGCCAAGTACACCGGCGGGACCGTGCAGCACGTCTATCTTGGCGAAGCAGCGCCGGATCCGGAGGCGGTCAAGGCGTTCATTCGCAAGGTCTGCGAGAAGGGCCGCCTGCCGTACCTCACGATTACGCCGACATTCTCGATCTGCGTATTTCACGGCTATTTTCGAGGGGAACAGCCCAAGTGCCCAGAATGTGGGGCGAAGATGGAGGTCTATTCCCGCGTGGTCGGCTACCTGCGGCCCGTCGATCAGTGGAATGACGGCAAGCAAGCGGAGTTCCGCAAGCGGGCCATGTATCGAATCGACGGGGGAGAGAAATGATCATCGGCGGCTTCCAACCATTCACGTTGTCGGACTTCCCCGGCCACGTCGCGGCCATTGTCTTCACGCAAGGCTGCAACTGGCGGTGCCCGTATTGCCACAACCGATCGCTGCTGAAGACGAGACGACCAGAGCAGGAATTGATTCCCGAGACGCACGTATTCGACATCTTGCACCGTCGGCGAAACGAGTTGGACGGTCTGGTCATCACTGGCGGCGAACCGACCATCCAAGAAGACTTGCCTCGGTTCATCCATAAGGTCCACCGCATGGGCCTGGCCATCAAGCTCGACACTAACGGCAGCCGGCCCGGTGTCATCGGCCGGCTTCTCGAAGAAGGACTCCTCGACTACATCGCCATGGACATCAAGGCCCCGCTTGATCGGTACGAATCCGTCGTTGGACATCCCGTTGACATCGGCTCCATCCAAACTAGCATCGAACTCGTCAAGAACAGCGGCGTGCCACACGAGTTCCGCACTCCCAGGATATAGCTCCGAATGTTCTTCTATCTGCCGTTCTTCATGTTCGCCGCCGCAATACTCCTCGCTTTTCCTGATCTTGCCTCCTGGCTGGCCTGTGCCTACCTCACTGCGCTGCTCTTGCCACGACTGTGGCGGAACTTCCGAAACCGGGGATGAAGAGCCTGCCAAAGTGTGGCGGCGATCCGGCTGGGTGCTACGGCTTCAGGCGTCGCCTTCAGCATTCTCGTGGTGAATCTCCGTGAGAAGCCGGTATTTTGCCTTGGGGTAGTTCACGTTGGTCCCCACTTCGGTCAATCTCGCCGGATCCCATCGCAGCGTTCCGCCGAACAGCGCGATCTTGCCCTCATGGTATTCCTTGTGATGGGTGTCGCAGAGCCAGATGACTTGCAGCGGGGCCGAGTAGTCCTCATGGTGCGGTATAACGTCGAGACTTCGGCACACGGCGCAGCGCCCGCGGCTCAATAAGCCCTTCTTGATTGCGTCCCTGGTCTTCCGGCGGGCCTTCTGCCGCAGCAGAACCAAGGGATCGGCCATCTCTTTCCGCTTTCTGATCTTCCACTTCGACAGGAACGCTGGCGTCTCCGTCTCGCCTTCGTGGTTGCATTCCTGCCAACAAGCCTTGCTGCAATAGTGTTCGCTCTTCCCGTGGAGCGGTTGTCCACAACGCACGCAGTTCGTCGGCTTGCCGGGCCGAACTGGGATTTGCGGTTTATTCTTTCGCGACATATTCAGTGCTCTCACCATGTCCCAAGGGCCCAGCTTTGATGATCGCACCAAAGCATCACCATTGGTCACCGCGGTCAGCGGCTCCGGACATCCTATTCTAATGCCTTCGTCCGTGATCGGAAACAACGTCCAGAAGCCAAGGTGGGCTAAGCCAGGACAACGGTGCCCCACGGGCTCGCAAGGCTCTACCCCCCAACGTCCACGGACAGCCACCCATCCGGCAAGATCATGCCGGCCCTTGGCCGTCACTGGTCTTGCATAGTTTCCGCACCCGCCACTGCCACCCACGGGCTCGCCGCAGCTCGCCCTCTCCCCGGTTGACGACAGCCACGTCGCCGGCTTTCGCCTCCCCGCCAAGGCAAGACTCACGCCAGGCAGAGCCTGGCACTCGCCTTGCATTGCTTTCCACCCCACGCCTCCGTCGCGGCTGGCTTGTTTGGTTTTCCTCTCGGCGGGCCTCCAACTCGATGCGAAAGGCCCGCCGGAGAGGAAAACAATTTCTTGGCGGGTCGGTGATAAACGGATGCAAACAACCAAGATGGAGGAAACGATGGCAGACGCAACCGAGACAATTCGCAGAACACGCGTGATTGAAATCAACGCAGAGCCGGCCGGTCGGGAAGCCCTTGACGCAGAGCACGGTCAGGTTTGGAGCACGGGCGAACTTACCACCGAGTTCGAGGTTCTGGGCTTCATGGCGCCGTATGTGGTCGTCCGACGGAATCGCGACGGCTGCAAGGGGAGCTTGGAGTTTCAGCACTCCCCAAGGCTGTATTTCAACTTCGTCGCCGACAAGGCGTAGTGATCCACTTGAAAAACGGCCCGACTGTGCAAGGTCGGGCCTGCATTGAACACGGAGGAACATGAAAGACAAGAACTACAATGGCTGGACGAACTATGAAACTTGGGCGGTCAACCTTTGGATCAACAACGACCAGGGCAGCCAGACATCCTGGCTGGAGCAGGCACGAGCCCATTATGAGAATGCGGCAGACTGCGAGTCGGTACGGGAGGGCTTGTGGTCGCGCCGGTCGGCGGCCCGATCCAGACTGGCTGAGCAAATCAAGGAGGAGTTCGAAGACGGCTCGCCCCTCGTCGAAGAGGCAACCGTCTATTCTGACCTTCTCACTGCTGCTTTGGGTGAAGTCGACTGGAACGAGATCGCCGACCATCTCTTGGCTGACACGGTCGACGAGTCGGGAGCATGTGGAAAGGAGGGCGCCGCGATGGAGGTCATCTACACCTACACTCGGGCGCAGGCTATCGAAGACGGAGTCCTCATTGACGCGGGCGAAATGGCCAAGGAGGCCGGCTTCAAGTATCCCGTGGCGCTGACA
>JABMRB010000892.1 GCA_013202865.1 Candidatus Nealsoniibacteriota bacterium
CCGAGCCGCTGGAGAATGCCACCGAGCCGCTGGAGAATGCCACCGAGCCGCTGGAGAATGCCACCGAGCCGCTGGAGAATGCCACCGAGCCGCTGGAGAATGCCACCGAGCCGCTGAAGAATGCCGCCGAGCCATTGGAAAGTTCGTTTCAGCCGATGCTCCAGGTGGACCAGTTCACCTGGTCGAAGACGTGCCTCCAGCTTGCCGAGTCGGCCGGCGGGGAACTGGACCGGCTGGCTGAGAGTTTCGTCGCGGCAATGTCGGCCGGACGCAAGGTGCTGGCGGTCGGCAGTTGCCGACGTGGCCAGGGTGCCACCACGATGCTGTTGTGCGTCGGGAAGCGACTGGCCGATTGGGGGCTCAAAAGCGTGCTGGTCGACGCCGATCTCGTCGATCCGCAGCTTGCCCGGCAACTCGGTATCTTGCCCGAGTTCGGGTTGGAACACGTCTTGGCCGGGCAAATGCCGCTGCAGGAAGTAGTGATCGAATCGGCGACCGACCGGCTGGCCCTGTTGCCGATCCACGAACCGTTTACCAACTCCGAAGTGCCCGCCGACGACCGGATGCGCCTTGCCGAATCGTTCGACACGCTGACGGCGAACTACAATCTGGTGTTGATCGACCCGGGCCCGTTGCAGGGGCCCCGAGCGATCGACGGGCCGCTGGCCGACGTGCTGATCGATCGTCTGGACGCCGTCATGCTCGTCTACAACGCCGGCGTCGCCTCGCAGCAACGGCTGGCTAACGTGCAACGGTCGCTGACCGAGAATGGGATCGCGCAGGCGGGTATTATCGAAAACTTCGTTCGCATATAACAGGCGATGTACGAATCCTACTGGCAACTGAAACAGAAGCCGTTCGACAACGGCGCCGATCCCCGGTTCTATTACCCGGGCGAGTCGCATCAGGCTGCGCTGTTGAAGCTGCGTTACGCGGTGGAGAACCATCGCGGCGGTGCGTTGTTGGCCGGGGCGTCGGGCACCGGTAAGACGCTGGTGGTCGGCATGATCCGCCAGGTGCTCGCCGAGCAATTCTCGCCGCAGGTCCACCTCGTCTTTCCCCAGATGCCTTGCGCCGAACTGCTGGCGTATCTGGCCGACGAGCTCGAGGGTACCGCGACCGCCCCGCCCACACCCGGCCTGCCCGTACCCAGCCTGCAGGCTACGATCCATCGCATCCAGCGGCTGCTGGCCGAGAACACGCGGCAGCGGCGGCACGCGGTCGTGATCGTCGACGAGGCCCACCTGCTGCGCGACGTCGAGACGCTGGAGGCCATGCGGCTGCTGTTGAATTTCCAATCGGCCGGCCGACCCGATCTCACACTCGTGCTCTGCGGCCAACCGGGCATTCTGCCGACGCTTCAGCGCACACCGCAGTTGGACGAGCGTCTGGGAGTGAAGTGCCTGTTGAGCCCGTTGAGCGAAACAGAAACCGCCCGCTACGTCCACCACCGCCTGCAAGTAGCGGGTGCGAAGCGCGAGATCATCGAACCGGGCGCGATCCCCACGCTCTACGCCTTGACGCACGGCATTGCCCGGCAGATCAACCGCCTCTGCGATCTATCGCTGTTGATCGGATTCGCCGAAGAGCGTCAAACGATCACCGCCGCCCATTTCGAGTCGGTCTGCCAGGAACTCGTGGCGGTGGTGCCGGAGTAGGGGACGTTCTTCTGCCCTATTCACGAAGGTTCGTAGTAGCCCGATTCATCGGGCTCAAATCGGCAAGAAACCGCATGAATGCGGTCACTACGAACGCCTGTGCATAAAGCTTGCCGGCAACCCCGTGTATGTATTGTAGGGTAGACTAGTTCAGAGCAGTGCCCCTTACCGGTTCCCGATCCGGGCGCGTTGCGCTGCGCACCACGCATCCAATCAACTGTACAGGAGAACACACATGCGAAGGCCACGAACCAGCGTCATCGTACTTGGCACGCTGGCGGCGATTGTATTGGCCGTCTCGGTCGTCTCCCAACTGCCCGGGCAGATGGGCGGCTCACGGGCGGGTGTCTTCCAGGGTCAAACCACGCCCAGCCAGCCCGTTGCGCCCACGGCCGCTGTCTTGAACCACGATGCGATCGAAAACTACGTCACGATCGTCGGCCGGGCGGAAATCCGCGTGAGGGCTTCGTCCATTCGCGCAATCCTCGCGCTGACCAGCCAGGGGACCACGGCCGCCGAGTGTATGAAGACCAGCCGCGAAAAAGAAAAGAAGTTCGTCGGGTCGCTGATCGAACTGGGTATCCCCAAGGAAAAGATCTTCATGGACTTCATCTCCATGCTGCCGGTCTACGAATGGAAGACCGAGCAACGCGAGGGCCAGGCCTTTCTAGTCGAAGAAATCAGCGGCTATCTGGTACAGTCCAACGCCCACGTCGAGGTCGACGACGAGACGCAGGCCGGCACTGTCGTGCAGGCGGCCTTCGAGCAGGGGATCACCGACATCATCTCGTTCGACTACTGGTGCGACACGCTCGACGGCCAAAAGATCGCGGCCCAGAAGAAGGCCCTGGCCGAGGCCAAGCGCAAGGCGGAGATGTTGCTTTCGGCCCATTTCGAGAAGACACCCGAGCCGCTGAACATCCACGAGAAGACCGAGGTCGTCTACCCCAAGTCGCTCTACGAATCGTTCTCGAACTCCTACGCCGAGACGATACACCGCAACAATTACAACAGATCGCTGCCGGAGATCCACGCCTTTCGGCCGAAGAACACCCACTACCGCGGCTTCTTCGCCGAGACCGACGCCCAAGATTCCCGGCTGCCGATGCGACCGGAGATCTCGATCGTCTCGACCATCACCTGCTACTACGCAGCCCCAGGTAGGGTGCGTGAAACGCACCGGCACGGCCGTGATTAACACCCGTGGTGCAGGCGTCCCGCCTGCGAGTTGATGGAATCGCGGGTGGCAGGAAAGGAATATCGAATGTCGAACAAGGAGTGTTGAAG
>JABMRB010000893.1 GCA_013202865.1 Candidatus Nealsoniibacteriota bacterium
GCCTTACAACAGCGGATATGCCAACGGCTGCGGGTGGTATCACTATTATGATTTCGCCACCGATGTTGCCATGTGGGGGGCGCATACTGTTGCGCAGGTGCTGCCCGGGCTCGACATGTCGAACGTTAAGACGATCGAGTTCGAGTATAGCTCACCCGACGGTGCGATGGTGACTCGCTTGTCCAACGGGGTGAAGATGGTTCTCGCTCGTGGCCCCGACTGCAAGTACTGGCACGGTTCCTGCGGCGAGCGGTTCGATGGTCCCGAGGGATGGGTTGCGGCAGCCGACGGCTATTCAAAGCCGGATGTCTCATCGCCCGCCCTGTTGGCCGAATTCAAGAAAGTCCTTGGCGAGTACACGGCCAGGGTACAACGTCCCATGCACCATGTGCGGGATTTCCTCAACTGCGTCAGGTCGCGGCGGGCAACGGTGGCCGGTCCCGAGGTTATGTACAATTCCATGATTATCTGCCTGGCCGCCGACATCTGTGAACAGTTGCGACGAAACCTGAAGTTCGACCTGCTCAAGGCTGAATTCGTCGGAGATCCTGAAGCCAATCGGCTCAGGTCGCGTACGATGCGGGAACCGTGGTGTGTGTGATCGACGAACAGTACGGCCAACAGGCGGCAGCCGCTGCCAAGGCCCATCACCAGATCGACGAACCGGCCCGGCAACTCCAGCGACTTCGTGAGGACTGGGCCATGGCGACGACCGGCCTGCTGCCCAACCTTGGCCGCAGTCTCACCAAGGAGGAGGCCGAGGACTTCGTCCGCAGAACACTCCTCTCAGACTCGGAGCGGGGTGAGCCGCAGTAGCGCCAACTCCGCACATGGCATACAACGACCACAATTTCCGGCCGAGATTCACAAGGGGATTAGAAGTCCGTGGTCCCCCCGGTTTGTCCCCGGGAAACGTCCGAATCTTGCCACACTACGCGGCCATTGCGGTGCCGCTCAATCGCCCCAACCCTCCTTTCCTTCCCCTTTTTCTACACGGCATTCTGTGGTATTTTATAGAATTCAGGCGAGATCTTGTCGGAAGGGAATCAAGGCGGCCATCGAGTGACTCCACTGGATTCCAGCAGACCTTCCGGAGAGATATTGCGCGGTTGCGCGACTGGACAGAGATCAGTTGAGGCGTTCAAGTGCGAGGATTGAAGGATAGGTTGCGAGCTATTCATCCAGCATCGGGGGAGAAGCTGTGCGCAGTATTCGATCTGGAATCCTCCAGCCAAGTGATCGCCTGCGGTGCGCTGGACGGAGTGCTTGCGGGCCTTGGAATTGGCATTGATTGCTGGACAGTGCGGAAGAATCCGCGACGGAGAAGTTGAAATGAAGCTCGCGGCCAAGCTTGTATCCGGTCTCCTTTTGGGTATTGTTCTCCTCCTCGGGGTCGATGGATACTTTTCCATCCAGCGTGAGACTGAACTCTACGAAACAAACATGGAGCATGATGCCCTCCTGCTGGGTCGGGCAATGAGGGGGCTGGTTGCCGATAGCTGGCGCGCGGATGGAGGCGTGCGTGCCAAGCAACTGATCGAGGACGCGAACCATGAAGAACACGAGGTGCATATCCGTTGGGTTTGGCTGGACACTTCGTCAGACTCGGACCTTAGCCCTCAAGTGCCACTGGAAAAGCTTGGGCCGGCGGTGCGAGGAGAGGAGACGTCCTTGAAAGCCCGCGAACAGGACGGCGACGAATACTTGCATACATACATCCCGATAGCAGTCGACGAGAAGCGGCCAGGCGCTCTCGAGCTTTCCGAATCCCTATCGGAGCTGGCACAGTATTCTCGCCACAGTCTTATCAGCACACTGGTCCTTATGGGCGTGTTGCTGTTGGGGAGCGGACTTCTGGTCGTGCCGTTGGGCATCCGGTTGGTTGGCCGGCCCTTGCACCGCTTGGTCGAGAAGACACGGCAGGTGGGGAAAGGAGACCTTAGCAGACCACTGCATCTTCGCGGACATGATGAGATTGCTGAAGTTGCGGCAGCGTTGAACGTCATGTGCGAGCAACTCGCCGAGTCACAGGAGCAGATTCGCGCGGAAGCGACGGCGCGGATTGCCGTTCTGGAGCAGCTACGTCATGCGGACCGCCTCAAGACGGTCGGACGGCTGGCCTCTGGAATGGCTCACGAACTCGGAACGCCGCTGAATGTCGTTTCCGCCCGTGGGGCGTTGATCGCCGAGGGGACACTGTCGGATGCCGAGATCGTGGAAAGTGGGAACATCATCAAGGCCCAATCTGAGCGTATCACGGCCATTGTGCGGCAACTACTCGACTTCGCCCGTCGCAGCGTTCCCCACAGGGTGCCGGTGGACCTGCGACAAGTGGCAGAGCAAACCATCAGGCTCCTGACGTCGTTCGCCAAGAAGCGAAAGGTGAAGATGTCCCTGGCTGGCGATGACATTGACGCCACAACCGAGGCAGATGCTGGGCAAATTCAGCAGGTGCTGACAAACCTCATTGTCAATGCTATTCAGGCCATGCCTGAGGGCGGCAAGGTGGAGGTGGCGATTCGTCGGGAACATGCTTGCCCTCCCGAAGGCCACGATGGTTCCGAGGGGGAATACGTCTGCCTCTCGGTACGCGATGAAGGAGTGGGGATTTCAGAAGAGAATATGCGTCTCCTGTTTGAGCCGTTCTTCACTACAAAGGACATTGGCAAAGGAACGGGGTTGGGTCTTTCGATTGCTTACGGTATTGTTGGCGAACATGGAGGATGGATCGACGTGGCGAGCGAGCCTGAGGAAGGAAGCTGCTTTTCGGTCTACTTGCCCCAGGAGGTTGACGGATGCACGAAAGAATCTTGATCGTTGATGATGATCAAACCATGTGCAAGACGATCGAGGTCGCTTTGCGCCCCCGACAATTCGAAATATCTTGGCGCGTCTCCGCCGAAGAGGCATTGCTGGCTCTGAAGGATGAGAATTTCGATGTGGTGCTGACCGACTTGAGCATGCCCGGCATCAGCGGCATCGAGCTTTGCGAGCGAATTGTGGCCAACCGGCCGGACGTGCCGGTGGTCGTGATGACTGCGTTTGGCAGCCTGGAAACGGCCATTGCTGCGATTCGCGCCGGTGCCTACGACTTCGTCACCAAGCCGGTGGAAATGGACATGCTGGCCCTCACGCTGGAGCGCGCGGCAAAACACCGTGGTCTGCAGGAGAAGGTCAAGCTCCTGAGCGAGGTGGTCGAGAAATCCCGGCGGTTCGACGAACTTCTTGGCGAGAGCCCGCCAATGCAGCGTCTTTACGGCATACTTGATCGCATCGACGATTCGGAGGCTACGGTTCTTGTTACCGGTGAAAGCGGTACGGGCAAAGAA
>JABMRB010000094.1 GCA_013202865.1 Candidatus Nealsoniibacteriota bacterium
CCGTATTCCGGCTGAAGCCGGTACTACGAACGACTACTACGAACGACTATCGCATCAGCGGCGGCAGCCCGTTGAAGGCGAGGCTCTGCTGGCAGGCTTCGGCCGTTTCTAGCAGCATGGCTTCGGCGCCGGGCAGAGAGACCAACTGCAACGCGGCCGGCATTCCGTCGTGGGCCAGACCGCAGGGGATTGATACTACGGGCAATCCGGCACAACTCCATGGGGCCTGGAACTTGGGGGTTCCGGTGGTGGTTAGCGTGGGCGGTGCAGTGGTGTCGGTCGCCGGCGAGATCAAGACGTCGAAGGACTCGAACAGCGAGCGCACGCGGCGGCGAAAATCTCGTTGCCAGGCGAGTGCGTCGGCGTAATCGACCGCAGGCATCGCGAGGCCTTCGTCCAACAGCCCGGCGATTAGCGGTCCGTAGGCCTCGCGATGGGCGGTGAATTGGGGGCGGTGGTAGGCGGCAGCCTCTGCTGCCATGATCCGCCGATGGTTGGGAAGCACGTCGTCGAAACGGGCGGAAACCCCGGCCGTGCGGATCTCCATGCCGTCGTGGCGGAGTTTCTCCAAGGCAGTCGCGGTGGCTGTGCGGATCGCTTCGTCTGCCTCTTCGAGGAAGAACCCTTCGAGCAGCCCGACGCGTGGCGGTTCGGCGGCGGCCGAGGGCGAGGGTTCCTTTTCACTGAGCAGGCACCGCATGAGAATAGCCAGATCGTCGACGTACCGGGCGATCGGGCCGGGATGGTCCAGGTGGTAGCTGACCGGCACGATCCCTTGGGTGCTAAGGCGCCCCCACGCCGGTTTGCAGGTGGCGACGCCGCAATAGGAGGACGGGCGGACCAGCGAGCCGCCGGTTTGCGTGCCGATTGCCCCGAGGCACATCCCCATGGCCACGGCCACGGCCGATCCGCTGCTGGAACCACCGGGCGTGTGCTTCCCGGCGGGATCCCATGGGTTGAGCGTTGGTGAGGGGTCGAAGCAGGCGAACTCGACGGTGACGGTTTTGCCGAGGATCACAGCCCCGGCACGTCGCAGGGCAGCTACGATCGGCGCGTCGGCGGCGGCGATGTGGTCTTCGCGCAACGGCGAGCCGGCCCGGGTGGGGAGGCCGGCCACGTCGACGATGTCCTTGATACCCAACGGGATGCCGTGCAGCGGTCCGCGCGGCGTCGCGTCGGCGAGTGCCCGGGCGGTTTGCCGGGCGGCCGCTTCGTCGACGAGCACCCAGGCGTGCAGGCGGTCGTCGTAGCGGCGGATTTGCTCGAGGCAACGGTCGACCAGATCGATCGGTCGCAGGCTGCCGTTGCGGATTTGGGACGCGGCGTCGGCGATGGAGGTTGGATGGGGCATGGTCAGTCTGCCTTGGCGGTGCCTTCGGTGACGGTTACGAGGCGATCGGCGGAGACGTTTTCGAGGACGTCAACGCCGCCGCCGATCCAGCGTGCAGCAAAGGGCACATATTGGCGTAACTCGGGCTTACGACTGCTCATCACCATGTGTCGGGGGTCAGGGGGGCTGGGGGATCGTGTGTCTATTTCAGGAACCGCTAGCCGAGGGCGGAAGCCCGCGGAGGAACTACGAAACTCCTCAAATCGATTGATTCACAAACTCCCAACGATGGAAAACCAGACCGGCGGACAGAAACGGAGAATTTCCAGACACTTCCAACTATGTAACTATATAACCGAATGCCCTGCCTGCGGAGCCTTCCCCTCTGTGGCGGGGGCGTGGCGGCGTCGGTGGCAAGAGACTACGATAATCCGATACCTGAATTCGCAAGAATTCAGTCGTCGCCCCATTCGACTGAATTCTTGCGAATCCAGCCACCCGCATGAGTGCAATCACTACAAACAACCGAAATGCCCACTCAACTCACCCCCCATAATAATGATTCTGCTGTGCCCTGGCACGAATTGGCCGCCCGCGTTCTATCCGGCGGAGCGCCGACTCGATCGGAGTGCCTGTCAATACTCCAAAGTAACGATTCCGAGCTGCTCGACTTGCTGGCGGCGGCCTATCGAGTGCGCCGGGCCGCCCACGGCAACCGGGTGCATCTGAACCTGCTCATCAACGCCAAGAGTGGGCAATGCGGCGAGGATTGCGGCTATTGTTCCCAGTCGAAGGTCTCCGAGGCCGACGTGCCGCGATACGATCTGGTCCGGCCGGAGCGGATCCTCGACGGGGCCGAGACCGCGGCCGGGCGTAGGGCAGGGACCTACTGCATCGTGCTCTCCGGGCTGCGTCCGAGCCGCGGGGAGTTGGACGCGCTCGCGCAGGTGGTTGCCCAGATCAAGGCCCGGTTTTCGTTGAGGATTTGCGTCTCGCCGGGACTGCTGAGCGAGTCTCAGGCGGTCGAGTTGAAGCAGTGCGGCGTGGATCGCGTTAATCACAACCTCAACACGAGCCGCGGCTTTTACCCGAATATCTGCACCACGCACGCCTACCAGGATCGGCTCGACACACTCGGGGCCGTCCGCCGGGCGGGGCTGGAGATCTGCAGCGGCGGGATCGTCGGCATGGGCGAGAAGGACGAAGACGTGGTCGAGTTGGCGCTGGAATTGGGCCGACTGGCCCCGGAGGCCGTGCCGGTGAACTTCTTTCTGCCGATTCCCGGCACGCCGTTGCAAGGCGCCGGCCGGCTCGACCCCCGCTACTGCCTGAAGGTCTTGTCCCTGTTTCGGCTAGCCAATCCCAAGTGCGAACTGCGGATCGCCGCCGGTCGGGAGGTACACCTCGGCAGCCTACAGCCGCTGGGGCTGTTCCCGGCCGACTCGATCTTCGTGGGCGACTACCTGACCACCAAGGGCCAGCCGCCGGACGAGGACTTTCGGATGATTCGGGAATTGGGGTTCGAGCCGGCCATCGACGGGTAAGCCGGCTGACGCGCCCACGACAAGGGAGTTTATTCTGAGGAAAGCGGGTGCCGACGTCGCGGTAGCCGAGAACGGACTGGTCGCCGTCGATTTCGTCCGGCAGGCGGAAAACGAGCACGAACGGCTCCAAAAGCCGCGAGGCAGTCCCGTCAACTTGCGTTCATCATTCCTCATTTCCCCACCCCTCCCTCTATCCCCGCCCCACCCTGTCGTGGTATACTTGCGGCAGCGCGTCGTCGTTACCCTGGACCGAGCCATGCCCGACGAAGAAAAACTACCACCGCCCGACCAACCGGACATTTGCGACTTGATCCGCCGGGCCCGAGAGGGCGACGACGAGGCCCGGGAGCGGTTGTTCGAGCTCTGCCGCAAGGACATCGGGCACATTGCCCGGTCTCAGGTCGAGACGTGGCTGCGCGTGAAGGTCGACGCCTCGGATCTGATCCAGCAGACGATGTTGGAGGCCCATCGCGATTTCGACCGGTTTCAGGGCGGGTCGGAGAAGGAGTGGAGGGCCTGGCTGCGGAAGATCCTCTCGCACAACGCGGCCGATTTCGTCCGTCGCTACCGCGGCACGGCCAAGCGGCAGGCACGGCGAGAGGTCCGTTTCCGCGACCCGGCCGACAGCCGCGCCGGTGGTGCCCCCGAGCCGGCCGCCCCGGGCGCGACGCCCAGCCAGGAGTTTCTCCAGATCGACGACGAGGCGCGGATGACCGCCGCCTTGACCGAGCTATCGCCCGACCATCGCCGCGTAATCGAGCTGCGCAACCTCCAGCGACTCCCCTTCAACGAAGTCGCCGAGCAGATGGACCGCAGCCGCCCCGCCGTCCAGATGCTCTGGATGCGGGCGATTAAGAAGCTGCAGGAAGCGATGGGAGGAGAGGGGGAGGGAGTGAAGAATGAAGAATGAAGAAGGCAGAATGATGAAGGAA
>JABMRB010000095.1 GCA_013202865.1 Candidatus Nealsoniibacteriota bacterium
TACGGGACAAACAACTTAGTGTGCGCTGGCCCTGCTCGGGATGGCGGGTAGGCACTTGCGGAAAGCTGACAAACTAGTATACTGTATCTCTATCTCTGTAGATTCAATCGTGGTGGATGAAAGATCACCCGAAGTTTCTGAAGCAGGCAGCAACACACGCACCGAAATCCGCCGTCCCAAGGGATGTCCGGCCTTTCTTGAAGGTGCGTTCTTTTCGGCTCTGTATCGGGAGCCGGTTCACATGATTGGCTCGGGCAGGACGTTCCTGTCCTCGATTTGATTACCGGGCGATTGGTCGCCCCGCAACTTTGAAGGGAGATACTGATGAGAACGTGGATTGCGTGTGTGGTTGGTTGTGTCTCGCTTTGGGCGATAAACGACACGCTCGCCGCCGTGACGGTTAGTGGAGCATCGAACCATGGGTGCGATTGGTCTGCTGGCGTATGGCTGGCGGCGGAAGCGGTGATTTCCTTTGGCGGCGATTGTCTGCCTTAACCTTTGTTGGAGGATAGAACGATGTTGCGATTGACCAGTTGTTTGGCGGTGTTGGTGGTGTTGGGAACCGCTTTGTTTTGGCTACAATATTCATTTATGTGGAGTAAAGTCATGAAGCGATTAGCATCTTTCGTTGTGATTCTGGCTGCGTTCCTGGCAACGGGTGGCAGGTGTTTTGGAGCTGCAACTCAGTGGGAGCAACCTGCGGGAGGAAACGGTCATTGGTACGAGGTGCGTCTTGCTGGCGGCGAAATTACTTGGAGCGATGCCAGAAGTGCAGCGGTAGCCGCTGGTGGACACCTCGCCACGATCACATCGCAGGCGGAAAGCGATTGGGTGTTTCAAAACGTCGTAGATGATCCCAGTTATTGGTGGGATACAACGCGTGGACCTTTCTACGGTCCATGGCTCGGGGCTTATCAGGATACAAACGCTCCCGACTATTCTGAACCGGCCGGCGGCTGGAGATGGGTAACAGGTGAGCCCTGGGGGCACACTGACTGGGACCATTCAGAGCCAAACAATGGTATAGTCCCGAATGAGGATGCGGTACATTATCACGGTGGTGGAGGGGGGCGTGCTGCTACGTGGAATGACTTTCCCGATGACGTCCAGAACTTTTCGGCTGGGCCTTACGCTAAACCTTTTGCGTACGTTGTGGAATACAATGAACTGCCGGGGCCGCCGCAGCCCGATCCAGGTACATTCTGCCCTCTATTCTGCCCTCTGCCACCAGACGAAACAAATAATGTCGTTGTCATGGTTCATGGCTGGAAGGATTCACGCGCTTTGTTTACAACCGATGACGAAAATGACCTCGGAAACACCAACATGGCAGTCAATATCCAAAACGAGTTGATTGCTAAGGGGAAAACTGACTGGGACGTCTGCACGTATGATTGGCACGAAGATGCTGCGCTAAACGGCATTGAATTGGCAGCTTGTATGGCAATCAAGCTAATCAACCATCGCCTTCCATGCCCTCCACCGTCACAGAGGTGTAAGGCGGCAGCACAAGGCAAAGGTCAGGATCTGGCAAATCATATAATGGCTCAATACGAAACCGACGCCGACGTGCATTTGATCGCACACAGCCTGGGAGGACGAGTGATTGATGAAGCTTCCAGAGTATTGGAGCAAGTCGGTTGGAATGGCAATGTCCACTTGACATTTCTTGATGCATACACGCCTGATGGATGGGAAGACTCCTTCGGCGAAAACGCGACCTGGGCGGAGCACTATTATGATGTCGACTTGGCCGTAAACACGCAGGATGACCTTACTTTCGCTTATGACGTAGATATTACAGAACGCCCGGGCCCTCGCGGATCATCGACCAGTGAGAAGCACAAGTGGCCAGTGCGGTGGTATGATTCGACAATTGGCGAGGAAGAGGATGACGGTTTTCCGACGAGCATGGAAAGTCTTGACTCCACCGAAGAGTGGTTGTCTCCAAGCAAATATCAATACTCAGCCGACTCACTTGCAATATCAAACATGCAATATGTCAATCCTGTAGACCAGATACTCAATACCAGTCCGACCGGCACTATAGATTCATCTTCGGGCCAGGTTACACTAGGCACGGGATCGCCTGTCTGGATAAACCTAGAATTGACGACGGACGACGTGACAAACTTCCTCGAATTCGATTTTGAATTCACGGAAGATGCTGACGGTTTGCTTTCTGTTTACCTCGACGATGAACTACTCGGCCTGTTTTACGAGAGGTTTGCCTTGGATGGACAACAAAATTCCGGGAAGCTGTTTTTTGAAGATGACTTTGAGGCTGGCTTCCATGTGCTTGCCTTTCGGGTTGATCCGCTTACGGACAGCACGTCATTCGTTACGCTGTCTGGAATTGAAGCGGGATACCTAACGGTTGTCCCCGAACCCTCCACCCTCATTCTACTAGCCATGGGTGCGGTTGGTTTGCTGGCGTATGGCTGGCGACGGAGGCGGCAGGCCGCGTAGCCCTGACGACTACCGGCCAACGGGCCGCGTGGTAGTTGTGGAGATGGAAGCACTGCGGGCGGATGCCCTTACGTGGTAAGGAAACGACGGATGACGGGGGCAGGGGTAATGGGGGCCGAGAAAACGCCGGGATAAACCGGCTTGGATGACGGCGTCAAACTCGAAATGTTCCAGCCTGTAGGGTGCGTGCAACGCACCACGATGTCCGTCAGCGGTGCGTTGCACGCACCCTACACCCTCCTCGCGACCCTCCTTCCCGGAGTTTAGGCAAGATCCGGCAACCAGGGGGACGTCGTGAACTCTGCCGATCGTGCCGATTGTGCGCGTCGGCAGGACTCTTATGGTTGTAGCGGACGTTCCGGTTCGGGGGACTCTACCCACGGTAGGGGTCGTACCTAATGTTTCTGCTGTAACGGTTCCGATGAATCTTCCGGCCGGACGCGCACCTCCCGCGGTGTGTTGCCTGCCGGTTTGTTAGCAACGACCCAGGTTCTTGTCACGCCAATGGCGTGCCCGTCGACCTTCCGCGCTGAGAGTCTGCACCAGACTGCTGCGTGCGCTGAGGGTCTACCGGCGAATCCGCGCGCCGCCGCGGCAAGAGCCATGCAAAAACCGCCGCCGATTCAGGCCGACCGTCGGTCCGGCGGACAGGGGGAAAGTCGTATATGATGAAATCCGCCTATCGGACAACCTCCGTCGCGCTTGCCATAGCGCTGACGATGACCACGGCAGCCCGCGCTCAGCAGTGGTACAGCGAGATGCTAGAAGGCCCCGTCTTTCAAGGTCAGTTTCGGCAGGGCCAGTTTCCACCGGAGCAGGGCCAGCAGGCAACGTTGCCCGTGCTTGCGGCGCCGGAACCGACCGTCGACGGTTGGCCCGCGGACTTCACCCGGTTGCCGCCCGTTGAACCGATCGCCCATTACGCAACGGAACCGATGCCGGTCTTCTCGCCCGAATCTCCGGCGATCGGTGCGGATTCGTGCGGCCGTCGGCAGTCGGCGCCGGATTGGAGGCTGAGGCTGGGGTGGCTGCGACGAGCGGTCCGGAGCGACTACGTTCACTACTACGACTGGCCTACGATGCGGGACCTGATGGTCGGCGTGGCGGCCGGTGGTCTGCTGGCCAACACGTCGCTGGACGCGGACTTCCAGGATTGGTACCAGCAGGACGTCCGAGACAGCGGGACCGACGACTTCGCCGCGTTTTGGAAGACGTTCGGCGAGGGCCAGATCTTCATTCCTTCCTTTGCCTGCCTGGCGGTCATCGGTGGCACGTTCCCGCAAATCCCGCTGCTGCGTGTGTCCGGTGAGTTCGGCAACCGCGTCACTCGAAGCTACCTGGTCGGTGCGCCGCCGATGTTGCTGATGCAGTCGTGTCTCGGCGGCTCGCGACCGGGAGAAGACTCGGTCGAGTCGCGCTGGAAGCCGTTTGACGACAACAACGCCGTCAGCGGACACGCGTTTGTTGGGGCCGTGCCGTTCATCACGGCCGCCAAGATGAGCGAAAACCCCTGGGCCAAAGGCTGCTTCTACGCCTGCTCCATGCTCACACCCTGGTCTCGGGTCAACGACGACGCCCACTATCTCTCTCAGGCGTGTCTGGGCTGGTGGATGGCGTATCTTGCCTGCAGTGCAGTGGATGAGACGCACCGGGAAAGCCGGACGCTGAGGCTGACACCAATCGTCACGCCGCAGATGACCGGTGTGGCCGTGGTCTTGCGAAGGTAGTAGCTGGATTGGCGAGAATTGAGGCGTAGCTGGATTCGCAAGAATTCAGTCGTAGTGCGAAAGACCGAATTCTTGCGAATCCGGCTACTAAGGACGTCGCCGTGCCGACGACCGCTAAACGGGCTACTGCTACGGGTCCTCGTCGGCTTCTAAGCACTCCATCGGCGTGATGAGCCCGTCGTTGTTCAGGTCGTAGAACTCGAACTCCAACGCCTTGGCGTCCGACCAGAGCGTAGCGTACTCGCACATGGCGACCTGTCCGTCTTCGTTGGAATCCAGTTCGGCAAACCAGTCGGGTAATCCGTCGGGTAATCGCTCGCTGGGCGACAGGAATCGGTAACTTCTCCTCGACGAGTCGGAGCCGTCGCCTCCGCCGGATCGCCCCCGGCTGTAGTTGACCAGCCGGTTGGTCAACTCCTCGGACGTGATGATGCCGTCTTTGTTTCGATCGGACTCTGCGGGGTTGCCCTTCATGTCCTGCCATTCGTCCTTCTCGAGCTTTCCGTTGCGGTTCTTGTCGTACTGTTTCAGCAGGCTCTGGGCGTAGCGGCGGACCTCGTGTTCCCTGTTGCGGGAGGACGTGGAAGACTCGCCCGAAGAGTGTGAAGACTGAGAAGACTGCGCAGCAGAAGTGGGCGCACGCCGACTAGCCGCAGCCGCTTTCTCTTGCTCCTCGATCGTCCCGCCGAACCCGGGCACGGCTGACACTTCCACCTCGGCGCCGAAACCGGGCACCAGCGGCGTTCCCTCTTTCTTCGACTTACTGCTGGAACTCGAGCCCTGACCACCGCTCTTCTTCAGCCCTTCATTTACCCGTTTGATGGGGATGGGATACTTGACCGTCATGCCGGCGCGTTGGACGATTCTCTCGACGTAGTATTTTCTCCGCCCGTCCTCGCTGACTTCGGCTTCGTCGATCATCCCGTTGCCGTTTGTGTCCCAGCCCTTCAGCATCTGCTCGTACCACTGCAACCGGCGGTCGGTCTCCGATTGCGGGTTGCTTCCGCCGGATGACGAACTGGAGGGGCGATATCCGCCTCCGGGCGGTCCGCCACGGTTGGAATCTCCAGACGGGGGCCCTCCGGGGCGACCATACCCACCACCGGGTGGTCCGCCACGCGGTCCTCCGCCTCCTGGTGGCCCTCCGCGAAAACCTTCACCCGGAGGGCCGCCTCGGTCGCCGCCGCGTCCTCGGTCGTCGCCGCGTCCTCGGTCGCCACCGGGTCCTTGTGCGTAGATTCGGTCCCCAGCGATCATCAGGATCGCTGCCGCGATGAAGAAAACGGCCGTCATCAACAACCAATTTCTGTTCTTTCGCATGGCCTACCTCCTACTCCTTGACGGTATATCCCAACCCTTTATTCTACACTAAACCCGGCTCCGAGCCAATAGTTTCGGCACATTGTTTCCGGCTGTCGATGGCGGCGAGGCAGCGACCGCCGCACCGACCGCACGTTTGGGGGGTGCGAAACTATCGTGGCGAGTCGGGGTTTGATGTATTAGGGGTCGGGGTCGCGGTCTGTTCGGCCGTGAGGTGAGGTGCCCGACCGTGTGTCCATTATTTTCTTCGGTTGAACACGTTCGCGTGTGGAAGGAGTTGGCAATGAGAGGAAGTCGTATTGTTTTGGCGGTATTGGTGCTATTCGGCACCGCGTTTGCTTGTGGTTCGGCCTGGGCCCAGCCCGGCCGAGGTGGTGGCGGCGGCATGATGGGCCGCGGCGGCGGCGGGATGTTGGGCCTGTTGATGTCCGAACAGGTTCAGAAAGAGCTGGAACTGGTCGGCGAGCAGAAGGAGAAGCTCACCGCGGTCGGCACGAAGCTGCGCGAGAAGATGCGTGCGGAAATGGGCCCGCTCTTTGCCGGAATGCGTGACCTCGCCCCGGAGGAACGCGAGAAGAAGATGGCCGAGGTGCAGAAGAAGATGCAGGAGGTCATGAAGGACGCGGAGAAGGAAGTCGGCAAGGTCCTGATGCCGCACCAACTGAAGCGACTCAAGGAGATCGACGTCCAGGTCAAGGGCGACGGTGCCTTGAGCGACCCGGCAATTATCAAGGCATTGAAGCTCACCAAGGCCCAGCAGGCGAAGCTGAAGAAGATCGGTGAGGACCTCAACGCCAAGCGGCAGGAGATGTTCGCCGGGTTCCGCGACTCCGACCTTTCGGCCGAGGAGCGCCGGGAGAAATTCACCGGAGCGCGGGAGAAACTCGAGAAAGCCACCGCGGAGGCCAAAGAAAAGGCCCTGAATGTGTTGACCGCCGAGCAGAAGAAGAAGCTCGCGGAGATGAAGGGTGAGAAGTTCGAGTTGGACCGCACGCAGCTCTTCCAACGAGGAGGGAGGCAAGGCGGCCAACGACCTGAAGGCGGCCAGCGACCGGAAGGCGGCCGACGACCGGAAGGCGGTCGACGGCCGGAACGTCCGACAACCTAGCCCCCATGAGCGGGGTGCGTTGTACTTTTCAACCGTCCCGCGTGATGAGACACCGCATGCCGGGCATCCCTCTAGAAGGGGTGCGCCGGTGCGCCATCTGATGGTGCGACATGCGGAGTATGAGGGTATTTCCGAAAGTATGCAGCCACCACTCGCCGGTCGTGCGAACCATCGCACGACCGGCGGGTAACGTGCTGGACTTCATACGTGTATTGGACTTATCGTGAAGTGTGCGCCGTCGACGTGTGGCGGCCAGTTTAGTCTCTTACCCAAGCGTAACCGGATCATGGAAGCGGGTGAAATTCTTCTGAGCAACGGGCTTCTCGACCAGCGGCAACTCCAGTTGTCGCGAGACGCCCAGGTAGAAGGCACGCGTCTGGACCAGGCGGCCGTGGGGCTAGGATTCGTTACCGAGGACGCTGCGCTGAGGGCGCTGGGCGAGGAGGTCGGGCTCGAGTTCGTCGATCTGGCTGAGGTGGAAGTCGACCTGTCGTTGCTGAAGAAGTTCCCGCAGAAGTTCATCCACCGCGAGGCCCTTTTCCCCATCCGCCAGGACAACGGTTCGTTGATCGTTGCCACCAGCGACCCGTTCAATCTCTATCCGCTGGACGAACTGGGATCGAATCTTGGGGTGACCGTGATCCCGGTCCTTTCCGCCCGGTCGGAAATCGACAAGCTAATCAAGGAGCACCTTGGCGTCGGCAGTGAGACGATCGAGGGATTGCTGGCCCAGTCGGTCGACGATCGCGTCGAACTGGTCGAGGAAATCGAGACGGATGGGTCCGAGCTCTCGGAGATGGCCCAGGAGCCGTCGGTTGTCCGGCTGGTCAACGAGATCCTGCTCGAAGCGATCGAGTCGCGAGCCAGCGACGTCCACATCGAGTCGCAGGCTTCCGGGCTGCACGTCCGCTACCGGATCGACGGTGTGCTACACCCGCAGCCGGTCCCGCCGGAGATCAGCCGTTTCCAGGCCGCAATTATCAGCCGGCTGAAGATTATGTCGCGGCTAAACATTGCCGAGCGTCGCCTGCCGCAAGACGGGCGGATCGAACTACGCGTGGCCGGCCGGGAGGTCGACGTCCGCGTCTCGATCATTCCCATGATCCACGGCGAAGGGATCGTGCTACGTCTGCTGGACAAGAGCGGCATGGATTTCTCGCTCTCGAAGCTCGGCATGGAGGCGGAACTCTATGCGACGTTTAAGGAGTTGATCCGCCTGCCGCACGGGATCATCCTGGTGACCGGTCCGACCGGCTCGGGCAAGTCGA
>JABMRB010000894.1 GCA_013202865.1 Candidatus Nealsoniibacteriota bacterium
ACTCACCACTCACCACTCACCACTACCCACTGCCCACTGCCCACTATTCCCCCCCCACGTACCGAAACGGCTCGCCGGTCACCTCGTAGCCCGGGCGCAGGCCGACGCTGATCACCAGGCCTAAGGCGATCGCGTGGGCCAGCATTCCCGAACCGCCGTGGCTGACCAAGGGCAACGAAAGGCCGGTGATCGGCAGCAGACCGACGGTCATCGCCGTGTTGATCGACACCTCGACCGCCAGCAGGGCAGCGAACCCGGCGGTCATCAATCGTCCGAACGGTTCCCGGGTGGCCGCGGCCACGGTCAGCATCCGCCACACCAGCAGCCCGAACAGCGTCAGCACGGCCGCCATACCGGGCATTCCGAAACGTTCGCTCAGCACGCAGAAGATGAAGTCGCTACGGGCCTCGGGCAAATGATAGACGGCCGGGTCGTCGAGGGTTTGGCCGGTGAAGAAGCTCCCCCACGTGCCACCCAGGGCCGTCATCCGTTTCGCCTGGTAGAGGTGATACGCGTCGTCGCTGGGGCGTGTCCCGGGCGCCGGCTGGTCGAACAGGGCCGTGATCCGCGATTTCTGTTCGCGACTCATCTGTGTCCACAACAACGGCAGCAGCAACAGCCCGACCGCCACGATCTTCGCCAGATCCGCCCGCCGAGCCCCGGCAGCAAACAGCATGACGAAAAAGACCGGCAGGAAAACGGTCGCGGTTCCCAGGTCGGGTTCCTTGAGGATCAGCAGCACGGGCACCACGGTCAAGGCCAACGGAACGACCAGCCCCCGGAGCCGTCGGTAGTTGTCGCGATACATCAAGTATCGGGCCAGGGCCAGCACATAGGCCAGCTTGGCGAATTCCGACGGCTGAAAGCCGACCGGACCGACGCGTATCCAACGGTGCGCGTGGTGAATCGGCGGAAAGAGAAACGCCACCGCCAGGAGCACGAGCATCAGCGCAAAGACCGGGTAACTCAGTCGCCAAAGCCGGCGGTAGTTAGCCAACGACGCGGCCGTTATCGCCGCCAGCGCCAGGATCGACCAGACGATCTGCTGACGCAACAGCCGCCCGCTGCCGCCGACCAGTTCGTCGTATCGGGCGATTCCGGCCAGACCCAGCAGTACGAGCAGGCCGGCGATCACCACGATCGACCAGGGCAATCGGCGGGCCAAATCGGCGGGTTTCACGTGAGGTTCTCGGCTGTCTGAACGGTTGACCGGTGGGAGCAACCGCGGATTATAGATGACCGGCGGCTTGGCAGGCCAGCGGAAATCGCCCGCAGACTTGGATTCTGTCGGATCAATATCGGCGGACCAATTGTAGCCACGCTCGCCAGATTGTAGCCACGCTCGCCATAGCGCGGTCTTCGAGGGCAATTACCCACGGTCTGGCGACCGTAGCTACCGAATCCGTAACTTGTTGTGACACAACGAGTTACGCAGTATTCGTGCTGCACGGAGGTCCGTGTGTGACGAATGTACTGGTTGCGAGGGTGTCACAAAAATTCCCCGCATTACCCGTACTTTGCAGACCGTTATTTTTCGCTAGTTCCCCCATCTTGCTTGAATTCCGTGCTACGATTGGTAAGCTATAAGAGTGTTGTAAGGCCAATTTGTTTCCTCTGTTTTGAAGGGACTGACTCCCATGATCGGACGAAGTTGGAGATTCTGGTTGATTGGTGCGGTCGTTGCGGCCGCTTTGATGACGGGTACCTCGCAAGCCAACGCTTGGTGGTGTGGCTGGGGCGGCTGTCAGCCATCCTGCTACACGCCGTGTTGCACGGTCAGTTGCGATCCGTGTGGTGGTGGTAATTGGTATCTGGGTGTGCGGCCGGGCCCGATTCGGCGTCTGCTGCTAGGCCCGTGTCGGTTGTACTGGAGCCCGTACTGCGGGACGCCCATTGCCTATGACGTCTGTTACTCGCAGACCGGATTGTCCGTTGCGACGCCGACCCCGGCTGCTGGGACACCGACGCCGGCTGTTGCGACGCCGACCCCGGCTACCGTGAAATCGCCGGCAGCAACCGATCCGCTAACCGATCCACTGACCGATCCACTGACCGATCCACTGACCGATCCACTGACCAATCCGCTGACCGATCCACTGGGTACGCCGCTGGGCACTCCCGCCATGGAACCCGCCACGGAACCCTTCGCAGAGCCGGCCATCGCGCCGGACGACGTATTACGCGATCTGCCGCGTGTCCTCCCGGACGGCACGTTGCCCGACGCCACCATTCCGGACCCGAACCTCATCCCGGCTCCGGGCGACCCGACGCCGGTCACCCCAAACACTGAGCCCGATCCGGTCGTCGAACCGAATTTCGGGACGCCCATGGGTTTCGTTCCCACGCAGGAGAACAGCGGTCTGCTGACCGTTTGGGTTCCCTACCATGCCAAGGTGACGATCAATGGTCTGCTGACCAAGAGCAAGGGGAGCCAGCGGCGGTTCGTTTCCCACGGGCTGAAGCCGGATCTCGACTACAAATACGTGATTCGTGCCGAGGCGGTGATCAGTGTCAAGCAAGATCCGAACGATCCTTACTCGGCGATGGTGGATCGTCTGGTGGTGGAGGAAGACGAAGTCATCCTCACCGCCGGCGACCGTAAGGCCGTGGCGTTCGGGTTCAATCCCGACGTAGTCCACGGGCTGGCCGTCCGGTAGCAGTCGACGATACCTCGCCGCGTCGCCCGGCCTAGCAGGTGTCGTTGCGACGATTCGTGGTAATAGAGACCTCCGCACCGTGTGGGATCGGCGTGGGGGTTTCTCGCTTTTCTTGGCGGTTGAACAAGTCGCCGGATGTTGTCATAATGCGGGTTAGTGAACCATTTGGGCCAAGGAGAGATGATCGATGTACGAGAGTATTGCCGTGGTCGGTGCCACCGGCGCCGTGGGGACGTTGATTCGCGAGTTGCTCGAGTCGAGAAAGTTCCGCTTCGAGAAGGTTAAGCTGCTTTCTTCCAGTCGATCGGCCGGAACGAAGCTCTCGTTTGCCGGGCGGGAAGTGACCGTCGAGGAGATGAAGCCGGACGTTTTCGAGGGGGTCGACCTGGCGATCGCCAGCACGCCGGACGACGTTGCCCGAGACTTCATCCCCGAGGCCGTCAAGCGGGGCTGCGTGGTCGTCGACGAGAGCGGCTATTGGCGCATGGACCCCAAAGTGCCGCTGATTGTGCCGGAGATCAACCCCGAGGCGATCAAGAACCACCAGGGCATCATCGCCAGTCCGAACTGCTCGACGACCCAAATGGTCCTGGCAATGAAACCGCTGCACGACGCCGGTCGCATCCGTCGCGTGGTCGTCAGCACCTACCAGGCGACCAGCGGGGCAGGGCTCGTCGGCAGCCGCGACCTGGAGGGTGGCAGCCGGGCGAAACTGGCCGGCGAGGAATATCAGTACGAGTGTTTCCCCCACCCGATCGCGTTCAACTGCCTTCCGCAGATCGGCTCGCCCAAGTACAAGGGCTATACCTCCGAAGAAATGAAGATGGTCTACGAGACACAGAAAATCTTCGGCGACGATTCGATCCAGGTCTGCCCGACCTGTGTTCGTGTGCCGGTGGCTAATTGCCACAGCGAGAGCATTCTGGTCGAGACGGAAAGGAAGATCACGGTGGAAGAGGCCCGCGAGTTGTTCGCCGCCACGCCCGGGTTGGTCGTGATGGACGATATCGACAACAAGGTCTACCCGATGCCGATCAACGGCGAAGGCCGTGACGAAACGTTCGTCGGGCGAATCCGCGAAGACCTGACGTCTGCCAACGGCCTGGCCTTCTGGTGCGTCAGCGACAACCTCCGCAAGGGCGCCGCCACCAACGCCGTACAGATCGCCGAGCTATTGCAGACCAACGGCGCTTAGCCCACGACCATTTAGCCCGCCGTGAATACACGGCGGGGAAGTTAGGGAGAACGTTATGGCAACGGCGCGAGTTGTGCTGGCGCTGCTGTTGGGGGCGACGGTTGCCCGTGCTGCGCAGCCGGACGTCGCGACGGTGCGAGCAGCGGTTGAGATCGAAGAGGACGTCTACTCCTATCGCCCGGCCGACAACGGGGCCGGGCCGATGTGGTGCAGCGGCTCGACGTGTCTGGTGCGGATCGGCGGCGACGTGTTCGCCAGCGGGCTGGAAACGCTCGATGACGCCAAGCCGCTGAACAACTGCCGCTGGACGCTTTTCAAGAGAGGGCAGGGGGGGTGGCATCTTCAACAGGCAGACTCGGCCGGGCGAACCCGCGAGCCTTGCCCGATGGTTGGGTTCCCGGACGGGCGACTGTTGATGTCGGTCAACCCGACGTTGGTGGACGACCGCAACGCGTACTCCGGGCCGGCCCGGCCGGAGATCCTTCGGTTTGCCGCCGCCGATGCCAAGCAGCCGCCCAAGACGATGCTTCCCCAATGGCAAGCCGCGCCTCCGTTTACGGAGCATTCCTACCGCAGCTTTGCCGCCGACGGCGTGCGCAGCGAGTTGATTCTGTTTCAAAACATCGGCTACACGCACGCCCAGTGGGCCTTCCGAGACAAGGACGGCAACTGGCCCGCCGCCGGTCAATTGAAGTGGCCCTGGGGCGCCGAATATGACAAGCCGCAGCCGGTCCGCATTTGCTATCCGAACGTGGCCCTGAAGGATCGGGCCGTACACTTCTGCGGAGTCAGCGACATTATCGAGCCGTACACCAAGTGGCGAGCCTACAAGAAGGAGATCACCGGCCGCGGTTGGGACTACGACTTCCGCCGCCTCTTCTACACGTGGACCGATGACGTTACTTCGGAGAAGTTTCACGAGTGGGTAGAGATTGCCAGCCGGGACAAAACGTGCGGATGGATCTCGCCGGGTGATCTCTGGGCGGCACCGGACGGGCGCGTGCATATCCTCTGGACCGACCGGGCGACCGACCTGCGGCTGCGGGAGAAGTTCTTTCCGCAAGTCAAGCAGACCCACGCCTTGAACTACGCGATCGTCCGGCGCGGCAAGGTGATCTCGCAGCGGACGCTGGCCGAAGGTGGCGAAGGCCTCTCCGGTGAGATTCCCAGGCAAGCTCGCTTCCAGGTTACGCCCGAGGGCCGGTTGTTTGTGTTCTACTACGTCAGTGGCCGAGACGCCGCGGGAAAACCGCTCTCGGAGAATCGCCTGATCGAACTATTCGACGACGGCACGGCAGGCCCGCCGGTTCTCGTGCCGCTGAAACACCCGTTCAGTTCCTTTTTTACCACGACGATCCGCGCGGGCTCACCGGCGTCCAACACGATCGAGTTGCTCGGAGTTCGCGCCGGTGCATCCAGTACGATTAGCTATGCAAGGATAGAGCTCACCCGGGGCTAAGAGCTCACTTTGCCGTCACTGTCATTGTTCCATGCGCACGATCAGACTCACACTCGCCTACGACGGCACCAACTACGCCGGGTGGCAGGTCCAGCCGGACCGGACTACCGTGCAAGGGACGCTGGAGGCCGTGATCGAAAAGGTCACCGGGCAGCAGGTTCGCGTAACCGCCAGCGGACGAACCGACGCTGGCGTCCACGCTCTGGCACAGGTCGCCGCCTTTACGACCGACTCACACTTGACCACGGACGTGCTGCAACGGGCACTCAACGCCGAACTACCTCGCGACGTCGCCGTGCTGCACGTGAACGAGGCCGCTGACGGTTTCCATCCCATCCGCGACGCGCTGCGAAAGCGATACCGCTACGTGATCCACGACGGATCGGTCCGCGACACGTTACGCCGGGGCCAGTGCTGGCAATACGTTCACGGTCGGCTCGACGTCGACGCCATGCAACGCGCCGCTCGTGCGTTGCTCGGTACCCACGACTTCAGCAGCTTCGAGACCACCGGCGCCGAACGCCTCAGCAGCGTACGCACGATCTACGACCTGCCCGTCGAGCGGGGCAGGGCAGGGGGGGGCGATCTGCTAACGTCCGAACTGGCAGCGTCCGACCTGGTAACCGTGGAGGTCGAGGCGGACGGGTTTCTGTACAATATGGTCCGGGCGATCGTCGGCACACTCGTCGACGTCGGCCGCGGTGCCCGGGAGGAATCTTGGGTCGCCGACGTGCTCGACGCAACCGACCGCCGCGTCGCCGGCCCCACCGCGCCGCCGGAAGGGTTGTTCCTGGTGCGCGTAGAATACGAGTAGCCTTGCGTCCAACGCCCATGCGAATTGCCCACGTCATCACGCGTTTGATTCTCGGCGGAGCACAGGAAAATACCGTGCTCTGCTGCGAGGACCTGGTGCGCGAATATGGCGACGACGTGCTGCTGATCACCGGGCCGGCGATCGGGCCGGAAGGGAGTCTTATGCAGCGGGCAAGGGCAGGGGGGGGCAACGTGGAAGTGGTGCCGTCGCTGCGCCGCGCAATCCACCCATGGAGAGACTTCACCAGCTACCGGCAAATCAAACGCCTGCTACGCGACTTCCGCCCCGACGTCGTCCACACGCACAGCGCCAAAGCAGGCGTGCTGGGCCGCGCCGCCGCGTGGTCGCTGGGCGTCCCGGCGGTGATCCACACGGTACACGGGGCACCGTTTCATCCGTACCAGGGCAGGGCCGCGCGGGCCGCTTTTCAGGCCCTCGAACGTTGGGCCGCCCGACGTTGCCACGCCATGGTCTCCGTCGCCGACGCGATGACCGAGCGAATGGTCGAGGCCGGCGTCGCCCCGGCGCAGATGTTCACTACCGTGCTCAGCGGCATGGAAGTCGAGCCGTTTCTCGAGGCAAACCGCCATCGCGATCGCGTCCGACGGGAGTTAGGCTACCGCGCGGAGCACGTCGTGATCGGCAAGATCGCCCGGATGTTCCACCTCAAGGGACACGAGTACGTGATCCGGGCGGCCGAACAGTTGGTGCGGAGAAATACCAACGTCCGGTTTCTCTTCGTCGGCGACGGGATCCTTCGCCGACGATTGTGTCGGCAGATCGCCGCAGCCGGCCTGAAAGACCATTTTCGGCTTGTCGGGCTAGCTCCCCCGGAGCGAATCCCGGAGTTGATCGCCACGATGGACATTGTCGTCCATGCCAGCCTGCGGGAGGGGCTTGCCCGAGTCTTGCCGCAGGCCCTGATCGCTGGCCGGCCGGTCGTCAGCTATGACGTCGACGGTGCCCGGGAGGTCGTTATCCCCAACACAACGGGCATACTGCTCCCCCCCATGAGCACCACAGAAATGGCTGATGCCCTTGATCGGCTCGCCGGGGACAGGGCCTTGCGAGACCAGCTCGGCTCGGAGGGAAGGCGACGATGTGCCGGGCCATTCCAACACGAACTTATGACGTCCCACCTGCGAGAGCTATACAGGAGCATTATTTAGCCCCGGGTGAACACACCCGGGGTCGCCGCCCATCCCCGCCGTGTATTCACGACGGGCCAAACAGCGAGAATATGGGCTGCATGCGATATTTAGGCAATTCACCGAGACGAGTCAAGCGCGGTTGCCGAACTGCTGTCATCCGGCTAAACTAGAGGACCGGCCTGGATTCTGGCCCCCCGCTTGCCCACCTGCAGATCGTTCTACAGCGAGTATTCCTTTGGCTACGGCAACTCCCGGTTACATCGGTCCCTATCGACTGCTAAACGTGATCCACACCAGCAAGGCGGGTCAGATTTGGCAGGCCTATCACGATGGCAAGCAACAGATGGTTGGCATCAAGACGCTGCAGGAGAAGTCGCGCCGCGATCGGGAGGAGGTCGGATACCTGAAGTGGGAGTACACCGTCGGGCATGCTCTGCAACACAAGTGCGTGATTTGCGTCCACGAGTTCGGCATCGACCGGGGCAGCCCGTTCCTGGCTGTCGAGTGGTTCTCGGCCCCCAATATGAAGCAGCGGATTCGCGACGGCGTAGAGAACATCGGCCACCTGTTGCCGAAGGTCATCGAACAGGCGGCCCAGGGACTGGGCTATTTCAATTCGCAGGGTTGGGTCCACCGCGACGTCAAGCCCGACAACTTCCTCGTCGACGACAACGGCCATGTCAAGCTGATCGACTTCGGCCTGGCGGTCCGCAACAAGGGCATGCTGGGAAAGCTGCTGTCGCGGAAATCGAAGGTCCAGGGGACCCGAAGCTACATGTCGCCGGAGCAGATTCGTGGTCAGGCGCTCGACATTCGGGCGGACGTATACAGTTTCGCCTGCACGGTTTATCACCTCATGGCCGGCACACCGCCGTTTACCGGCAACAGTGCCAACGAGTTGCTCAACAAGCACTTGAAGGCCTCGCCCCCCTCGCTTTCGGCGGCCAACGAGAACATCACGCCCGGTTTTTCGCAGGTGGTTCGCCGTGCGATGTCCAAGAATCCGGCCGAACGACACGCCTCGGTCAACGATATGTTGACCGAAATTCGCATGAATAAGGTATTCCTCCGAATGCCACGCCCACCGCAGAAGCCCGAAAACACACCCCCCTCCGGTGGTAAATAGGCCACTTCCGGCAGCAAAAGGTTGATTTGCTACGAGCCCCGCCCCGCGGGAGCCGACAAAGTAGTAATCGGACCACATCGAGCCTCGATTTTGGATAATTGCCATGGCCAAGAACGAACACCGCCTATCCTTCGAGCGGCCAATCTACGAGTTGGAAGCCCGGCTGGAGAAGCTCGGCGGCATTGTCGACCAGAACCCGGAGGCCCCCAACGAAATCCGGCGGCTGCAGCGGGAACTGACCGAGTTGAGAAAACGGATCTACGCCAAGCTCAAGCCCTGGGAGACGGTCGAAGTGGCCCGGCATCCCGAACGGCCCATGACCACCGACTACCTGCAACTGGTCTTCGACGAGTTTGTCGAACTCCACGGCGACAAGTTCTTCGGCGACGATCGGGCGATCCGTGCCGGCTGGGCCAAGCTGGACCGCCATCGCGTGATGGTCGTCGGGCATCAGAAAGGCCGGACAACGAAGGAACGTCTGGTTTGCAACTACGGCTGCGCCCACCCGGAAGGTTATCGCAAGGCGATGGGCAAGATGCGGCTGGCCGCCAAGTTCCACCTGCCGGTGATCTGCCTGATCGACACCGTCGGTGCCCATCCGGGCATCGGGGCCGAGGAACGGGGCCAGGCCAAGGTGATCGCCGATTCGATGTTCGAGATGTCGCGGTTGCCCACGCCGGTGATTTGCGTGGTGATCGGCGAAGGAGGCTCCGGCGGTGCGTTGGCCCTGGGGGTGGGCGACCGCGTGGCGATGCTCGAACACGCCTATTATTCCGTGATCAGCCCCGAAGGCTGTGCCGGCATCCTTTGGAAGGACAAAACCTTTGCCAAGGAGGCGGCAATCGCCTTGAAGATGACCTCCTCCGACCTGCTCAAACTGGGCGTGGTCGACGACGTGATTCGCGAGCCGCTCGGCGGTGCCCATCGCGACCATTACCGGAT